>JAGOFF010000086.1 GCA_017997315.1 Clostridia bacterium | reverse complement strand
CCGCATAGGCGTGAATCAGAATCGGAACACAGGTTACACTGTCATCGCGCGCCGTTGTCGAACGCGACGCCGGACGCACGGGGGGCCTGGGAGCGCCTGGACGTGAATGCAAGAATGACGAGTGTCGCGATGAACGGCACCATTTTGTACACATTGGACGCGATCGGGAGATCCCGGAGGAACGGGATGCCCGAGTATGCGGCGGCGACGGTCTTGAGGAATCCGAAAAGGAGCGAGGCGACCAGAATCCGTTGAGGCCGCCACTGGCCGAAGATCAGGACCGCCAGCGCGAGGAACCCGTACCCCGCGACGGTCGCGTTGAAATTGGTCGAGGTCGGGACGACGAACACCAGACCGCCGAGCCCGGCCAAGGCACCGGAAATCAGGACTCCCGCGTACCGGATGCGGTACACGTTGATGCCGACCGCGTCCGCTGCCTGGGGATGCTCCCCGCAGGCGCGCAGCCTCAGCCCGAACCGGGTCTTGTACAGCACGATGATGGACACCACGAGGATCAGGATCCCCAGGTAGGTCGTGATGTAGGCCCCCTCAAACAGCACGTCGCCGATCAGCGGGATGTCCGCGAGCAGCGGGACGCGTTCGATGCGGAACGTGTTGGCGAACTGGATCTGCTGGACGCCCTGGGTCTGGATCATGCGCGCGGTGAACACCGCGAACGCCGGGGCGAACAGGTTGAGCGCGGTGCCGCTGATGACCTGGTCCGCTTTCATGTGGATCGAGGCATAGGCGTGGAGGAGGGAATACAGAACGCCGGTTCCCATGGACACGAGGATCGCCAGGAGAAGCAGGGGTTGTCCCGACATCGTGTCCTGCATCCGGTTGATGAACAGGATGCCCGAAAAGGCGCCCATGATCATGATGCCTTCCAGGCCGATGTTCACGATGCCGCTGCGTTCGGAAAACATGCCGCCGAGCGCGACGATGAGCAGCGGGACGGAAAACACCAATGTCTGGGACAGCAGAAAGATCAGTTCACTCATGTTCTCCCTCCTTTCCGCTGTCCGCGGACGGAATCGGGGTCACCCGGCGCGCGGCATCCTCCGCGGCGACGTCCGCCTCCCGGGTTCGCCGCTCCTGGCTCCGGCGGGTCGTGATGCGCTCCAGGATCAGCTTGACGATCAGCGCGAACGCGCTGAAGTAGATGATCACAGCGGTGATGATGTCGATGATTTCGGGTTTGTAGTCATACGCCTGCGCGTAGAATCCACCTTGGGTCAGGTGCGAGATGAACAGCCCGGACAACACGACCCCGAGCGGGTGCGAGAGTCCGAGCAGCGCGACCGGGATGCCGTTGAACCCTTCCGGCGCCAGCACGTCCACCACTTCGATGCTCTTGCCGGTACCGGACAGGTAGAGCAGCGCGCCGCCGAGTCCCGCGAGCGCGCCCGCGATGACCATCGAAAGCACGATGCCGCGCTTTGCGTCGATCCCCGCGTACAGCGCGGCATCCCGGTTGAACCCGCACGCCTTGAGCTCATACCCGAACACCGTCTTGTTGAGCACCAGATGGATCACCACCGCGGCCGCGACCGCGATCAGGATCCCGGCGTTCACGCTCGAACCCGGGAACAGACGGTCCAGACCCCACTTGGGAGACACCGCGATGGGGTCCATCGACTGGTTCTTGAGGCTGTTGTACAGGAATTTCATGATCAGCAGGTTCACCAGGTACATCCCGGTATAGTTCATCATGATCGTGGCGATGACCTCGTTCACATTGAGGAACGCTTTGAGCAGGCCCGGGAGAAGCGCCCACAACGCCCCGCCAAGGACGCCCGCGAGTACCGCGACCGGCCAATGCAGCCCCGACGGCAGAAAGGTGAACCGGACGCTCGCGTACAGCGCGCAGAACGCACCGACGATGAACTGGCCGGAAGCACCGATGTTGAACAGCCCGGTCTTGAACGCGAATCCGACGGACAATCCGGTCAGGATGATCGGGGTTGCGGCGTACAGCATGTTTCCGATGCTGGTCATCCCGTTGTTGAAGCCCCCGGCCAGGATGACCATGAATCCCGAAACCGCCTGGCCCGGGTTGCTGAACAGCAGGATCAGAAATCCGATCGCCAGTCCGACGAGGATCGCGAACACAGACGAGAGGAACCGTACGCCGGTTCCGGCCGCCAGGAAACCGCGGGGCGGCTTTTTCACCGCGACGTCTCTTCTCTTCATGTCGCCGCCTCCTCGTCTTCCAGATGCCGCGCCGCGCCGGACATGTACAGTCCAAGATCCTGCATTGTGGTCTCGCGCGGGCGGACGTCCGCCACGATGGCGCCGTCATGCAGCACGAGGATCCGGTCGCTCAGGTTCATGACTTCCTCCAGCTCAAGCGAAATCAGCAGGACCGCCTTGCCGGTGTCGCGCTGGCGGACCAGATAATTCGAGATGGTCTCGATCGCGCCGACGTCCAGGCCGCGCGTCGGCTGGACCGCCAGCAGCAGGTCGGGATCGCGGTCGATCTCACGCGCGATGATCGCTTTCTGCTGGTTGCCGCCCGACATGCTGCGCGCGGGGGTGCGGCCGCCCTGGCCGCTGCGGATGTCGTAGTCCGCGATCAGTTTCTCCGCATACCGGTCGATCTCCCGGAACCGCAGGAATCCCCGCCGCTGGAACCGCGGGGTGAAGTAGGACTGCAGCACCAGGTTCTCGGCAAGCGAATAGTCGAGGATCAGCCCGTACCGCTGCCGGTCCTCCGGGATGTGCGACATGCCCTGCCGGCCGCGCGCCCGGACGGTCGAACGCGTGATGTCGCGTCCGCGAAGCCGGATCGTCCCGCTGTCCGCGGGCGTCAGCCCGCACAGCGTATAGACCAGTTCGCTCTGGCCGTTCCCGTCGATTCCGGCGATGCAGACGATTTCGCCCGCACGCACGGTGAACGAGACGTGATCGACCCGGTTCTTGCCGGTCTGCCGCGAACGGACCACGAGGTCGCGGACCTCCAGAACCGCTTCCCCCGGCTGCCGCGGATCCTTTTGAACCTCCAGCATGACTTTGCGTCCGACCATCCACTCGGAAAGCTGTTCGCGCGTCGCTCCGGCCACGTCGACCGTGCAGACCTGCCGGCCCTTGCGCAGCACGGTGCAGCGATCCGCAACCGCCTTGATCTCATTGAGCTTGTGGGTGATGAACACGATCGTTTTGCCTTCGGCCGCCAGATCCCGCATGATCTGCATGAGTTCGTCGATCTCCTGCGGGGTCAGGACCGCGGTGGGCTCGTCGAAGATGAGCACCTCGTTGTCCCGGTAAAGCATCTTGAGGATCTCGACCCGCTGCTGCATCCCGACCGTGATGTCCGACACCAGCGCGTCCGGATCGACCATGAGTCCGTACTTTTCGGACAGCGCGAGCACCTTGGCGCGGGCGTCCTCGACATGCAGGAATCCGCGGCGCACGGTCTCGTTGCCCAGCGTGATGTTTTCCAGGACGGTAAAGTTGTGGACCAGCTTGAAGTGCTGGTGCACCATCCCGATGCCGAGTGCGCTCGCGTCGTTGGGATTGTGGATGCGCACTTCCCGTCCGTTCATCCGGATCGAGCCGGAGTCCGGCTGGTACATCCCGAACAGCACGCTCATGAGGGTGGATTTGCCCGCGCCGTTCTCTCCGAGCAGCGCGTGGATCTCCCCTTTCTTCAACTGGAGCGTGATGTCGTCGTTGGCGACGACACCTGGGAACGCCTTGGTGATGCGGAGCATCTCGATCACGTAATCCATGTGCTTCCCCTTTGCGGAAACCGCAAGGGCGGGAAGGCGTGCGTACGCCTTCCCGCCCCCGGACATCCTTTTTGGAGGCGGTTACTTGACTTCGGTCACCTTGACGATCTCGAGGTCGAGATCGGTCAGCGCGAGCTTGGTATCGCCGGCGGTGTCCTTCTTGATCCCATCGACGATCCCGTCGGTGTTGGCCACCAGTTTGGCGAAGATCGCGTCGTAGTCCGCCTTGGCGAACTTGGTGAAGCGCGAGAAGTCTTCCGGCAGGCCGACGCCGTCGACCGTGACGTCCAGCGTGACGCTCTGGCCGCCCTTGAACGCGCCGCCGTAGTAGTCCTCAAGCGCCATGTAGACCGACACGCCGAGGCCCTTCTTGGCGGAGGTGATGACGGTTTCGGACTCGGAGCTCTGGTCGACGTCGACGCCGATCACTTTCTTGCCCGCGGCTTCCGCAGCCGACATGACGGAGTTCCCGGCCTGTCCGGCCGCGGCGAAGATGAGCTCGGTGCCGCCGTTGTACCACGCGGCTGCCATGGTCACGTAGGTGGGTTCCGCAAGGAACGTGCCCAGATAGGTGTACTGGATCTCGATGTCGTTCTTCTTGAGTCCGAGTTCCGCGGCGGCGTACTCACAACCCTGCACAAAGCCGTACCCGAACCGGATGACCGCGGGAACCGCCATGCCGCCCATGAAGCCGAGCTTGCGGTAGCCGTCCTTGACCGCGGCGTATCCCGCCAGGAATCCGGACTGCTCTTCGGCGTAGAAGATCGAGTAGACGTTGGACTCGATCCGGTACGTCTTGTAGTCCGCGGTGTGCGGGGTGCCGTCCAGCAGTACGAACTTGACGTTCGGATACTTGTCCTGCGCGATGTAGATCGCGGGTTCGAACAGGTAGCCGGGCGTCACGACGAGCTTGGCGCCGCCGGCGACCGCCAGGTCGATGGCCGCGACATACGCTTCGTCGGATTTTTCGGTCGGCTTGTAGTACTTATGCTTGATGTTTTTTTCGGTCGCATACTTCACGAGCCCTTCCCAGGCGCCCTGGTTGAAGGACTTGTCGTCGATGGTCCCGACGTCCGTGATGAGCGCGAGCTCGAACTTTTCGGCGGCCGTGCACGAGGCCAGGGTGGGGATGAGCATGAGGGCGACCAGGAGCAGGATGAGCACTTTCCTCATTTTCATGAAACTCTCCTCCAAAAAACAATAAGAATGGGATCGGGTTGATACAAGACTGATTATACCGCTCTTGCCCGGAGTTCAACATCCTGTTATGCGCATAAGCAGATCGGATATCCGCCGGGAAACCGGTATCATTCCGCCGTTCGCCGGGATCCGTGAATCACCTGCATCGTTATGCAATCTCAAGTGCAAGACGCATCATGCCGGTAAAGCTGGTCTCGCGTTCCTGGGCGGTGCTGGCCTGTCCGGTGAACGGACAATCCGAAACCGTAAGCACCGCAAGCGCCTCCCGGCCTTCCCGCGCGGCGTTCATGTACAGCGCCGCGGCCTCCATCTCGACCGCGAGCACGCCCATCTTGCGCCAGTCTCCCAGGCTGTTCGCGTCGTCATAGAAAGTGTCGGACGAAAGCACGTTGCCCACGTGCGTGCGCAGCCCCATTCCGCGCGCGGCCGTGGCGGCCTGCTCCAGCAGCCTCCAGGACGCGATCGGAGCGAATGTCCCGGGCAGCCGGAACTGCGAGGCGTAGGCGGAGTTGGTGCAGGCTCCGGCGGCCAGCACGATGTCCCCGATCGCCAGTCCGTCCGCGACCGCGCCCGCCGATCCCACACGCAGGATCCGTTCCACGCCGTAGAACCGGAACAGCTCATGCGAGTAGATTCCGATCGAAGGCATTCCCATGCCGCTGGCCATGACCGAAACCCGTTTGCCCCGGTAGCGGCCGGTGAACCCGTTGACCCCGCGTACCGGATTGACCAGCCGGGGTTCCTCGAGAAAGTTTTCCGCGATGAACCGGGCGCGCAACGGGTCGCCCGGCATCAGGACCGTGTCCGCAAAATCGCCGCGTGCCGCGGTGATGTGCGGAGTGGGGATGTCGCTCATGGCACGTCTCCTCCCTTGTCCGGTCCGGCCGGCTTCCCGGCCGTTTCCCCGTCCGGCCCGCCGGGCCGGCGCAGGATGCCTTGCGCCCAATGCCGGCGGCACAGCGCGGTATAGGTGTCGTTGTCCCCCAGCACGATCTGCTCGCCTTCGCGGATGACCCGGCCGGCGGCGTCGAACCGGGTGTTGAACGTCGCCTTGCGGCCGCACCAGCAGATGGTCTTGACCTCTTCGATCGTGTCCGCCCAGGCCAGCAGATACCGGCTGCCCTCGAACAGCTCCCCGCGGAAGTCCGCGCGCAGCCCGTAGCACACGACCGGGATGTCCAGCTCGTCGACGACATGGACGAGGTATTCCACCTCGGGCCGGGTCAGGAACTGCGCCTCGTCGACGATCAGGCAGTCGTACCCCGCCAGCATCGCGTCGTCGATCTCGTGGAACAATGCGCAGGGGCTCGACAGCCCCATGCGCGAGCGCATCACGCGCTCCCCGAACCGGCGGTCAAGCGCGGGCTTGGCGAGCAGCGCGCGCTGTCCCCGCTCCCCGTAGTTGTACTGGACCATGATGGCGTTGGCGGTCTTGCTGGACCCCATCGCCCCATACCGGAAATACAGTTTTGCCATCCCGAAACGCCTCCGGCCGCGCTATCAGAACCGGACCAGGCTGTCGATCTGGACAGGCAGCCCGGACGCGATGGATTTGTTCGCCGCGATGCCGGTCAGGATGGACATCGCCCCGTCGACGTGCGACGCCGCACGATGGAAACGATCCGGTTCCGGCACCCCGAAGATATCGTTGAGCAGCACCGAATCCCCGCCGCCGTGTCCGCCGACCCCCTCGTCGATCGGGACCTCGTATGGTTCGCCGAACATCGGGAACACCGTGATGCTCTTCTTCTCCACCGCGCCCTCCATCGAGGGGCTGCCGCCGGCGTTGACATAGGTCTTTTCCACGATCGCGACCTGGAGGCGGCCCTTGCTGCCGTTGAACGCGATCCGGTAGCCCTCCCAGGGCAGGTAGGCGTTGAGCGAATAGGTCATGATCGCGTTGTTCCGGTATCGGACCATGACACCCATCGTGTCCTCGATGCTGATCCCGTCGCCGAACACGCTCTGGTCCCGGATGTACCCGTCGTCCTTCTCCGCGTCGAGGTACAGCTCCTTGAGCTGCGGGTTGCCCGCCATGTCGAGCGCAAAGGGGTCGACCCCGACCATCCCGCTCCCGTGCGCACGGGTATAGAACTTGGTGACGCCGCGCTTCTCCGCGTTCTCCTTGCCGTAGAAATTGAGGTCGCCCATCGCGAACACGGTCCGGGGACTCGATCCCAGCCAGAAGTTGACCAGGTCGAAATGGTGCGTGGCCTTGTGCACCAACAGCCCGCCGCTGTTGCGCTTGTCCCGGTGCCAGCGCCGGAAATAGTCCGCGCCGTGCTCCGTATTGAGCAGCCATTCGAAGTGTACGGAGAAAATGTCCCCGATCGCGCCGTCCATGATCACCTCGCGCACCTTGGTGTTGTGCGGGGCATACCGGTAGTTGAACGTCACGCGGAGCTTGCGGCCGGTCCGGGCGATCGCGTCCAGGATCTCCTGGGCCTTGACCGCATCCACCGTCATGGGCTTCTCGGAGATGACGTCGCAGCCGAGTTCCATGGCGCGGATGATATAACGGTGGTGCGTCCGGTCGATCGAGGTCACGATGACGTAGTCCGGCCGGTGCGTGAGGATCATCTCGTCAAACTTGTCCGGCGTGTAGGTCGGAATCGGATCCAGTCCGTATTCGCCCAGCACGCGGTTCGCGTACGCCATGCGGGTGGGGTTGAGGTCGCAGAACGCCAGCAGCTCCGACGTCTCCGCAAAGCGCCCGGCGATCGCCTCGTAGTAGAGACGGGCGCGTCCGCCGACTCCGACCTGCACATACTTTTTTCGGATAGCCATCCAGATATACCTCCAATGCGGTTTGTCCCCTCCATTCTACCGTTTCCGACGGGAAACGGCGCATGGGATCCGCCGTTCGGACAACCCGGCACGCTCCGTGCAACGCAAAGGGACCGCCCTCTTTCGAGAGCGGCCCCGCATGATGTAACGTTATTCGAAACCCTGCCGGCCGCAGCCGGAGCCCCCATCGTCAGAACACGTTCCGACCGGAGCAAATGGGAGAATCGCAGATCATCATGTTCTTGACCAGTGCCGTGAATTTATCGGGTTTCGTCTGTACGACGGCGCCGTTGGCGAGCTCGATCTCGCAGCTGCGGAGGTCCACGTCGCAAATCGGTCCACCTTCCCGGCTCACCGGTCTTGCTTTCTTCAGTCCATCGTTCTTTCTGGTCTTCATGTTCAGGCCCTCCTTGCCGCTTCGAGTCATCCTGGTTACCGGTCAAACCGGCTGTGCCGGTCTGAAAACGCCGGTCCCGCTTTGGACCTGTGCATTTTCCTGACACTAGGATACCCCGGGCGGAAATGGAGGGCCGTATCCGATGTTACGTGTCCTACGTCATGTGATACGGACAAATCTGACACTGCTTGTCACGGTCCGGGATCAGCTCGTCCTCCAGGATCCCCGGGATGAACTCGCTGTTCTCCGTCATCCGGACCTCCCGGCACAGCCCGATCTCGATCTCCTTCTCCAGGATGGGGCACCAGACCAAATCCGCCATGGTTCTCACCTCCCCCAACGGCCGGGGACCCGTCGTCCCCATGCCCCGAGCATACGCCTGCGTGCGCAGCCGGATCAAGCCGGTTCCGTTACGCTTTTGCGAGGGATCCGGCGAGAGTGTCGAGAAGCGACCGGATCCGGTCTTCGCGGTCCACAGCCTTCCAGCTCACCGTCGCGGTCCCGCAGACGCGGGCGCCTTTGGCGGTACACACCGCAGACATCTGGCGGATCGCCTTGTTCCCGCCGAAAAACGGCTTGAGATGCTGTGTGATGTACAGCGCGACCGGCTTGCCGGACAATCCGCCCACCTGCTCCAGATACGCCTTCATCGCCAGCGCCAGGCTGAATCCCTGCACCGGGGAGGCGAACACCACCGCGTCGTATCCGGCGGGATCGGGACAGGCCGTCAGCTGGACCGGGGT
>JAGOFF010000085.1 GCA_017997315.1 Clostridia bacterium | reverse complement strand
ACGGCATCCTGACCGAAGCGTTCGCCAGCGAGCAGACCGCGCGCATGATGGCGATGGACAACGCGACAAAGAACGCCAAAGACATGCTCGACTCCCTGACACTGAAGAGCAACCAGGCCCGCCAGGCGAGGATCACCAACGAGCTGACGGAGATCGTCAGCGGTGCGGACGCCATCTCGGCCGGCTACTAAGCGAGGATTTATCATGGCCATCGGTATCGTCACCCAGATCATCGGCCCCGTCATCGACATCCGGTTTGCGGAGGGCCAGCTGCCCGCCATCCAGGAGATGGTGGTCATCCGGGAAGGGGAACGTGAGATCCACGCGGAAGTCCTGCAGCACCGCGGCGAGGAACTGGTGCGCTGCGTCTCGTTCGAGGCGACGGAGGGGCTCAGCCGGAACGCGGCCGCCGAATCCACCGGCAATCCGGTCCAGGTCCCGGTC
Source organism: Clostridia bacterium (assembly GCA_017997315.1). Lineage (GTDB taxonomy): Bacteria > Bacillota > Clostridia > Saccharofermentanales > UBA5734 > JAAYKS01. Next base: position 8,564 of record JAGOFF010000085.1, on the reverse strand, counting down.
GGAGACTGCGTGACGGGACGTATGTTCAACGTGCTCGGGAATCCGATCGACGGAATCGCGCCTCCCAACGCCAAGGAAACCTGGCCGATCCATCGTGCCGCGCCTTCCTTCATCGACCAGTTCCCGGAGGAACGGATCCTGGAAACCGGCATCAAGGTCATCGATCTGCTCGTACCTTACAGCCGGGGCGGAAAGATCGGGCTGTTCGGCGGCGCCGGCGTCGGCAAGACCTTCCTGATCCTGGAGCTCATCCGCAACATCGCGACCGAGCACGGCGGCGTGTCGGTCTTTGCCGGAGTCGGGGAACGCTCGCGCGAGGGAAACGACCTGTGGAACGAGATGCGGGATTCGGGCGTGCTTGAGAAAACCGTCATGGTGTTCGGTCAGATGAATGAAACCGCAGGCGCGCGCATGCGCGTGCCGCTGACCGCGCTCACCATGGCGGAATACTTCCGCGATGTCCAGCACAAGGACGTGCTGTTGTTTGTCGACAACATCTTCCGTTTCATCCAGGCGGGTTCGGAAGTATCCGCGCTGCTCGGAAGAATCCCCTCCGCGGTGGGATACCAACCGACGCTGGCCAACGAGGTCGGCGCGCTGCAGGAGCGCATCACGTCGACCCGCAACGGGGCGATCACCTCGATCCAGGCGGTCTATGTTCCGGCCGACGACCTGACGGACCCCGCGCCGGCGACGACGTTCGCCCATCTGGACGCGATTACGGTCCTCTCCCGCTCGGTTGTCGAACTCGGCATCTACCCGGCGGTGGATCCGCTGGAGTCCTCTTCCCGGATCCTCACGGAATCGATTCTGGGCCGCGAGCACTACCATACCGCCCGGAAAGTGCAGGAAACCCTGCAGCGCTACAAGGAACTCCAGGACATCATCGCGATCCTCGGCATCGAGGAGCTCAGCGAGTCGGACAAACTGACCGTCGCGCGGGCGCGCAAGGTGCAAAGGTTCCTGTCGCAGCCGTTCTTTGTCGCGGAGAACGCGACCGGCTACAAAGGAAAGTACGTCCCGCTCGAAGAGACAATCCGCGGTTTCGGCGAAATCGTCTCCGGAGGTGCGGACTATATCCCCGAATCGTACTTCTTTATGCGCGGCAACATCGACGAAGTCCACGATGCCTACAAAGCCGCGAGGTGACGGGATGGCGGACGCCGGAAAAATCAGGCTTGAGATCATCACACCGTACGGTGTCTTTTATGACGGCGTCGTTGACTCGGTAACCGTCCGCGTCAAGGACGGCGAGATGGGGATCATGCATATGCACACCCCCATGGTCGCCGCGCTTGTTCCCGGGGAAACCCGGATGCTCGAGGACGGTGTCTGGAAACACTGCGCCACGACCAACGGATATGCCGAGATCGGTCACGATCTGGTGATTGTGGTCGTTTCCGCCGCGGAATGGCCGGACGACATCAATGTGCCGCGTTCCGAAGAGGCGCTTCGACGGGCCAGGGAGCGGTATGCCGCAAATCGAAGCCACCCGGTGTTGGCAACCCGTGACCGGCATGCCATCGAGCGGGCCAAAGCCAGGCTGGACGTCGCCCGGAAGTTTGCGAAAAAGGCGGACAGACCCGGCGGCCGGCCGGTCAATCCGCTGTAAAGTAAAACTCGCGACCCGCGAACCCTATCCTGCACCGGTCCGGCATCGGAACCGTCACATGCCGGTCCAGTCGTCTGCCGTCCAGGCGTGTTCCGTTGACGGATCCCAGATCGGTCACAAAGAAGGAACCCTCGCGGCGCGTTATGCGCGCATGCACCCGGCCTACGGACTCGTCCGGGACGGTCAGGTCCGCCATGTCCGGATCCCTGCCGATCAAAAACTCCGCCGTCAGGATATACGCCCGGATGCCTTGTGTCTCTTCGGGAGTGCCGGGCTCGCCTTCGGACAGGAAGCCGAGCCGCTCATATCCGTCGGAACCGGTGGCCGGCTCGGTCGGCGAGCCCGGGCGCGCGCCGCGATCCAGCACCCGCGCGAGGACCCCCGCAAGCCCGGATCCCCGTACATCCCTGCGGAATCCTGATATCCACGCCAACCAGGACCCGATCCGGGAGTGTCCGGGACGGAGGGCGCCTGACGTCGGCAGCTTCAGCGGGGAACGTGGCGAAAAGAGGATGACGGAATCGACCGCCATCATCAGGATCAGCGACAGGGCGGCCAGCATGCGCCGCTCCGACCGGCCCGGCAGCAGGTTTTGAAGACCGGGAGGCCCGAACAGGAACGCAACCGGAACTGCAGCCAGCAGAAAGGGCGCCAGGAGCGTCGCGGCAACCACCGGCAGCCGGACTCCCGGGCCGCTTTGCTTGCGGGAAGGGGGTGTCGGATCCGGATCCGTACCGATGGACTCCGCCCCGTTCGGAGCGTTCCCGCTTGTCTGAAGCCCTTCCGTTTCCGCGAGGTGTTCCCATAGTGCGTCTTCGCCCTGGCGGGCCGCTTCAAGAAGCGGATCCGCGTCCGCGGCCGGTCGCGCGTCCGGCATGGAATCCGGAACATCATGATACAGATTCAGAACCAGCCGGGACAAACAGGTTTCCGACCGGTACCCCGTGAGAGGGACATATGTCATGACCGGTTTGCGCGGATCCGGAATCCTCCCGCCGGAATGCGGATCGGAGTCATCCGGACGAAACCAGACGGACCCGGCATCCAGTCGGAACCGGCTTCTGTCCAGCAGACCGTTCTCCGCATATCGGATCGAGGTGTACATGCCGTATACCGCCGCACGGATCCATGCCGCGGGATCCGGATCGCCGGCACGAGCCTCCCTGGATGTACATGCCTCCGCAGAGGCACGCACCGCCGCGGCGGCGGCCGCCAGGCGGATCAATCCTTCGGTATGGAAAAGCAGCCGCGTCTCCCCGTGATCCGCGGAGACGGAGACGGGAAGGATGCAGGCCGGCCGGCATCGGGTGATCCAGTCCAGGGAAAACGACTCGATGCTCCCGCCGGCCGGGAGCGTTTCCCGGAACGGACTCATGCCAGACGGTCAAGGACGATGTCGTCGTTGAAGACCGCCTTCATGATCTTTTCCGCATACTCGGTCAGCTGATCCCGGAAGACCAGGGCGATCCCGACCAGCACGGCGATCAGGATGACGACTTCAACGGTGCCGATCCCGGATTTGCCGGATCGGAAAGGCCGGGTCGGATGAATGCGCATGGAAACCTCCTCGTGTGGATGTCCGCCCGGGAAGGGCGGACGGGCCGGTCACCGGAGCGCCATCACGGCGGGGAGGCCTGCGATTGCCAGGATGACGACCAGGTCGAGGGTCATGGGGAGCAGCAGCAGGACAGCGCGTTCTTCGAGCCGTTTCCGGGCGGCATTGCGGCTGAGCGCCCGGCAGACGGGTACCTGCATCCGAAGCAGGGATACGAGTTCGTGCCCTCCCGTGCGTTCAAACTGGGCGATCAAGGACAACGTGGATTGGAGCTCAGGTGCGGACGCCTTCTCCGCGAGGCGCTCGAACCCGGCGCCCGCGGAGCGTCCGGCATGGGACTCCGCGCGGATTTCCGCCAGTTCCCGCCCGAGGACGCCGTCGGAGTCCCGGATCGCCTGATGGCAGACATCGAGCGCGTTGGACAGGGAGAAACCCGCGTGCAGCAGCGCAGCGAGCAGTCCCAGAAAGACCGGAAACGTGAAGACCATTTCCCGCTGACGGCGCCCGGCCGACCGGAGCAGGTCCCTGTCCTGAAACACGGGGAGTCCCGCCGCGAGCAGCGGAATGGCGATCCGGGGACCTCCCGCCAGGTTGAGCAGCGTTCCGGCAGCGGCCCCGATCAGTGCCAGACCGGCTTTTGCGGCGGCATACCGGGCGAACCGATCCGGACCGGATCGGCCGGCCTGGTCCAGGCGCCGCTCCATGCGGACCCGGTAGACGGCGGGGAACAGTGCCGCCGATATCCGGCTGAACGCCGCAGGGAACGCCGTTTTCGACCGGGCCGCGCCGCGGGCATGCCGGCCCGCAGCGTGCCCGGAATGTTTCCTCTCCTGCGACCCGGTGGTTTCCGACAGGATCCGGAGGACGGCGGCGACGGAGATTACGGAGGCGGTGCACAGCGCGGCCATGATCCAGGATCCGGACGGGGAGGCGAGCAGCGGCTCCAGATAACCGGGTACCAGATTTTCGAGGGAGGCGGCCGCTGCCGTCGGCATGACGGCGACGACCATCGCCTCCGCCCGGCGCTGTGAGGATTCCGCGGCCGCGCTGTCTGCGGCCGCCAGCGACTCCGCGACCATGCCCTGGCCGGTCCGGAGCAGTTCCTGGATGCCGGAGCCGGCGAACCGGGAACCGGCCAGTGCTGCCAGGACGGGTTCGGCCTCCCGGCAGGAGATCCTGCGGGAGAACCGTTCGAGCGCCTGCCGCATGGGAGTCCGGCTGTCCAGATCGCTGACAAGGCTCCGAAGCGCCGCTGACACGGCGGATCGCCCTCCCCATGCCGCGGCGCATTCGTTCAATGCCGCCGAGAACGCTGTTTCCAGCGAATCCCCGACCGATACACGCGACAGCAGGACTTGAAACAGGAACCCGCACTGCTCCAGACGTTTCCGGTCGGACCTCCGATCGAGCCTTGCCTGCACGGCCGGAGCGAGAAAGACCCCTCCCGCCGCCGCAGCGGCCCAGCGTGCCGTGCCGGCCGGGACATACACCGAGGCCGCGGCCAGGGAGCAGACCAGACAGCAGACCAGAACGAAGAGGTTCCGGAGAGTGCGGCTCACAACGCGTCCTCCGCTCCCGGCCGGACCGGCAGCAGCCGGAATCCGTGTTCGTCGTCCGGAATGACCGAGCGGATTTCATCCACCGTCCGTCTGCCGTCCGGACGCCGTTCCATGTGGACGACCAGATCCACGGCGGTCCCCACCTGCCGGAGAATCGCGGAATACGGGATTCGCGCCGCACCCTGGGCGAGCGTGGCCAGTCGAAGAAGCATATCCTTGCAGGAGTTGCCGTGCCCGGTGCACAGGGATCCCTTGTGTCCGGTGTTGAGCGCCTGAAGCATGCCGGCCGCTTCCGGACCGCGGACCTCCCCGATGATGATCCTGTCCGGCCGCAGACGGAGAGCGGTGCGGACCAGCGTATCCAGCCCGACCTCACCCGTGCCGTCCGGACCTGCGGTGCGCGCCTCGAGGCGCACGATGTTTTCGGGCCCCTGGATGCTGAGTTCCGCGGAGTCCTCGATCGTCACCACACGCTCCGCGGGCGGAATGCAGGAAGAAAGGATGTTCAGGAACGTGGTCTTGCCCGATCCGGTCCCGCCGCAGATGAAAATGCTGCGCCGTTCCCGGACGGACCGGGCGAGATAGTCCGCCTGCGCATCGTCCAGGGTTCCCTCGCGCACAAGCGCATCCATCCGGAGGCGGATGCCGGTGAACCGGCGGATGGTCAGGATCGGACCGTCCGGCGCCACGGGGGGCAGGACCGCGTTCGCGCGGGATCCGTCCGGCAGCCGGATATCCGCGATCGGGGATGCGTGGCTCACCATCCGGTTCCCGCGGGAGAAAAGGTGTGCGACGAGATTGGCGAGGTGATCCGCATTGTCGAACCGGATTCCGGACTCGCGCAGTTTGCCGCATGACTCGTAATAGACGTGGTCCGGTCCGTTCACCATGATCTCGGTGACGTCGGGATCGTCCATCAGGGGCTGCAGCACATCGTATCCGCGCATGGAATGAAACAGCTGCTCGATCATGTGCTGCTGCTCGGCCAGCGCAAGACGGGAACCGGTCAGTTCCCTGGCCGCCGTCCGGGCGATCACCCGTTTCAGCTCCCGATCGTCCATTTCCGGACGGTCGCTCAGGGTGTCCAGCACCGAGGCGGCGATCCGGTCACGGACCGTTCCCGCCGGCATCGCCAGCGTCGTATGGAGTACGGTGTTCATGGATTCTCCTCCTCTTTGCCGGAATTTGTCCCTGCCCGGGCCGTGTCCGGGGCGCAGGGCGGTGAGATCCGGGTTCGGACCACCCGGCAGCCGGGTGGCAGGCGTGATGTCAGCGGAGCGATGCGGGCCGTGAATCCGGATCGTCCGCGATCCTCTCCGGCACAGAGCAGCCGCAGTCCGCCGCACGCTGCGAGAATCGCGGCCGCCTCGTCGTCGGGGATTTCCGCGATATCCGCGACCGCCAGCGACTCCGGATGCTGCCGGGCCATCCAGCGTCCGACCGCGACCACCACACGCCGCAGCGCATCCGGACCGCATTGCGAGAGGTGCCCGTGGTTCTCCGCGGCGCCCATGCACAGCACCCCGGACCGGGCGGGGTGCAGGCATGCGCCGACCGTTTCCGGATCGGGATCCTCCCCGGCGGCGATCAGCAGCAGCCGGGTCAGGTTCATCCCGCCGCCGCCCATCGGACGGCAGGCCGCCCGGTGGACCGGCAGGAAAGGAAGATAGACGGCCCGGCCGCCGCGGTCCGTCACATCGGCAAGCAAATGAGCGATATCCTCCCTCCGGACGCGATCGCAGGCGTCCGTGAGAAAACCGGTGACCCTGGCTGCGGGAACGCGTGGCCCTTCCGGGCCGGCGTCGTTCTCCGGCTCCCCCAGAAGTCGCTCAAGCGCCTCCGCAATCGCACGGGCGCCGCCGAGCCGGGCGGGTCCGTGATCTTCCTCCCCGATGCCGGGCGACAGCCGGAGTACCGGTGCCATCCCGTCCGCCGGTTCCCAGTTCAGATATCCGGCGCCCGCGACCACCGCGGCGATCGTTCCGCCGCCTTCCGCTTCGCCGGGGTCCGCTGTATCTCCGATCACGAATCCGCAGTCCGGGATCCGGCCGGAAAGATAAGTTCCCAAGGCCCGGGCATACCCCGCATCCATGTCCAGAATCCGTACCTTCTTCATGGAATCCCTCCGTATGCGCTTGATTCTATCTGCGGACCGGTACCGGAATTTCGATTCCCGTCCGACAAAAAAGCACCCTGAATCCATGCGGCTCCGCAACTTGCGCACCCCGGAAACGAATGATAGAATACAGGCTAATTTAATATGGATTCATCTCTTATCGAGAGTGGCTGAGGGACTGGCCCAGTGAAGCCCGGCAACCGGCAGTGATGCATCGGTGCCAAATCCAGCAGGCGGTTGCCGCCTGGAAGATGAGGACGCTGATTCGGCTGGTTCCGCCTCTTCCGGTGTCGAGGCGGTTTTCTTTTTGTCAGGAATGAATGGTCGAACCTATCGGAGGATGAGGAATGGAAAAGAAAGGCACATGGTTTTTTACATCGGAGTCGGTGACGGAGGGGCATCCGGACAAGGTCTGCGACCAGATCGCGGATGCGGTCCTGGATGCGATCCTGGAAAAGGACTCCATGGCACGGGTGGCCTGTGAGGCGGTGGCGACCACAGGCATGGTCCTGGTCACCGGCGAGATCAGCACGAACCATCCGGTCGACATCCCGCACATCGTGCGGTCGACGATCCGCGATATCGGATATGAGAAGACCGAGGACGGTTTCTCCGCTTCCACCTGCGCGGTGCTCACAGCGATCGACCGCCAGTCGCCCGATATCGCGATGGGGGTCGACCGGTCCTACGAATCCCGTCACGGCGAAGAGAACGACGAGGCTTCGACCGGCGCGGGCGACCAAGGGATGATGTTCGGGTACGCCTGCCGGGAGACCCCCGAGCGGATGCCGCTCCCGATATCGCTCGCCCATGCGCTGTGCCGCAGGCTTGCCGAGGTCCGCAAGAGCGGCCTGATGCCGTATCTGCGCCCGGACGGCAAGTCGCAGGTGACCCTGCAGTACGAGGACGACCGGCCGGTCCGGGTCGACACCGTCGTCGTTTCGACGCAGCATGCCCCCGAGGTCACACAGGAACAGATCGCTGCCGACGTGCGCGAGCATGTGATCGGACCGGTCATCCCCGCAGGGCTGCTGGACGGGAACACCAAATACTACATCAATCCGTCCGGACGGTTTGTGGTGGGGGGACCCCAGGGCGACTCCGGCCTGACCGGCCGCAAGATCATCGTCGACACCTACGGAGGATACGCGCGCCACGGCGGCGGCTCGTTCTCCGGAAAGGATCCGACCAAAGTCGACCGGACCGCCACCTACGCCGCGCGGTATGTTGCGAAAAACATCGTGGAGGCAGGCATCGCCGAACGGTGCGAGATCCAGCTTTCCTATGCCATCGGCGTGGCCCGGCCGGTCTCCGTCATGGTGGACACCGACGGAACCGGCCTCATCCCGGACTACGACATCGCCGCACTGGTCCTGCGGCATTTTGACCTGCGGCCCGCCGCGATCATCCGCGATCTGGGGCTTCGGCGCCCGATCTACCGGCAGGTGGCCGCTTACGGCCATCTGGGACGTCCCGACCTCGACCTGCCCTGGGAGAAGACGGACAAGGCCCAGGCACTGCGCCGCGATGCCGGACTCGAAGGCTGAGGGGTACAGTCCCGCTTTTTCGGACGGTCCGCCGCCGGGTCAATCGATCGACGAGGGCGTCGTCGACGATATCGTCTTCCGTTCTGACGAGAGCGGATACACGGTGGCGGAACTCGCGGTGTCGGAAGACCGGATGCTGGTCGCCGTGGGCATCATGCCGTATCTGGCTGCCGGG
>JAGOFF010000084.1 GCA_017997315.1 Clostridia bacterium | reverse complement strand
TTGCGGTACCCGTGGCGCGCGCCGCTTTCGAGCGCGTCGCGCCAGGCGTCCTTGAGCGCTCTCGAGAGCGGTTCCATCCCGATTCCGGCCAGCAGTGCATGGTCGACCGCCGGCGGGATGTAGCCCAGACCTTCGTATTCCCCATCCATGGCGCCCGCGACACGGGCATGGTTCCGGATCACGCGGAGCATGTCCTCACGGTTGAGTTCGTACTTTGCGAAAGGACCCGTCCGTTCCGCCATGAGCGCGGAGATGTGGTAGCTGGTACCGGTCAGAATGCCGACCAGCGCGGCGGAGAACGCACGCGCCTCGTCGGAGTCGTACGGCAGCCCGATCGACATCAGGAGCGCGGCGAGATTGGCCATCCCGAGGCCCGTACTCCGGAACATCCAGGTCTTGCGCGCGATATCCGGCGTCGGGAACTGCCCCCGGTGGATCGACGCCTCCAGCACCATCTGGCACAGCGCGACCATGTGGCGATACCCGTCGATATCGAACTGCCCAGTCGCCTCATCGAGGAAACGGAGCACGTTGATCGACGCGAGATTGCAGGAGGTGTCGTCGAGGAATGCGTACTCCCCGCACGGGTTGGTGGAGTTGAGCCGGTTGTGCCGGGCTCCGCGGTCGCCGTCCTCGCCGGCGGGGCAGGTATGCCAGGCGTTGAACGTGTCCGAGAACTGGGGTGCGGGATCGGCGCAGCGCCAGGCGGCGTGGTTGAACATCCGCCACAGATCCGCGACCGGAACCTCGCGGTCGACCCGGCGGTCGATCCGGCCGGTCAGGGTGATCGTCGCGTCCGGATCTTCATCGAGGCGCTCGACCCGGCGCATGAATTCGTCCGGAATCCGGATGGAATTGTTGCTGTTCTGTCCCGACACCGTCTGGTAGGCCTCGCCGTCCATGTCGGCGTCGTACCCCATCTTTGCGAGCGCCTGGACCTTGTCCTCCTCGGTCGCCTTCCACTGGATGAAACGCTCGATTTCGGGGTGATCGATGTCCAGGCAGACCATCTTGGCGGCGCGGCGGGTCGTACCGCCCGATTTGATCGCCCCGGCGTTCCGGTCGAGCCCCTTGAGGAAACTCATGAGTCCGGATGACGCTCCGCCGCCCGAAAGTTTCTCCCCCTCCGCACGGATCGCGGAAAAGTTGGTGCCTGTCCCGGAACCGCCGCGGAACAGCTTGGTTTCCGTGACATAGGTGTCGGAGATGGAGTGGGAACCGAGCAGTTTGTCCTCGATGGACAGTATGAAACAGGCGGAAGCCTGCGTCCGGCTGTAGTCGTCCTCCGATTCGACCACCCGGCCGGTCGCCTCGTCATAGTAGTACAGTCCGCTGCGGCCCCCGGCGATCCCGTAGTTGCGCTTGATCCCGGTGTTGAACCATTGCGGGGAGTTGGGCGCGAACATCTGGTTCAGAAACGCGTATACCAGTTCGTCGTACAGGATCTGCGCCTGCGCGTCCGTCTCGACCAGTCCCTCGTCGCGCAACGCGTCGATCCAGAACCCGACCATCCGGTCCGCGACCTGCCGCATGCTGGTCTCGCTGCCCTCGGGCGAGCCGACGCCCGCCTTGCGGAAGTACTTGGACGCGATGATGTCGCAGGCGTTCTGGGAATAGTGCGACGGGAACTCGAGGCCGCGCATGTCGGTCAGCGTGCGGCCCGACTTGTGGTCGACAATCAGCACATCCCGCTTCTCCCAGTCAAACAGGTCGTAGACCGACTTGTCGGGGCGGGTATCCAGTTCCTGTGTATACCATCGGACCAGTTGGTCACGCAAATCTGCCATGTCGTCGCCCTCCCTCGAATCGAACGGTGTCCAATCATTATAGTCTGCCGCCCAAGGCTGTGGCAATGGATGTTTTACCATATTTTGAAGTCAGGATTTGTGCGCATACCATATCTTGTATTTCATCCGACGTAACACTGGTTTCCGCTTTCCGATGAAAACAGTGAAAGGCGGAGTCCCCGTGTTGCGGGAACTCCGTCGGACGGTCGGATGGAGATTCTGCGGGCGGCGCGGCGCCCGTCCGGTCAGGCGAGCCGGACGGCGGCCATCTCGGCGCGGACGCAGAGCTCGCCCGCCTTGAAGGCGTGCGCTTGGGTCATCGCGTTTTCGGTCCGGTTGAGGCAGTCGAGGATGAGTTCGCCGAAGAACGGATACCCGACTTTGCCCGTGACGTTGAGGTACCGTTCGGTGTCCCCGTTCGCGAGGAACAGATGGCCGCCGGTGTTCTCGACTCCGATGTTGATGTATTTCCGAAGCTCGATATACCCCTTGGTGCCCAGGATGAACGTGCGGCCGTCGCCCCACGACCCCAGCCCGTCCGGAGTGAACCAGTCGACGCGGAAATAGTTGGTGGCTCCGCCCGTCCCGACCAGCATCGCGTCTCCGAAATCTTCAAGTTCGGGGTAGTCCGGATGCGCGTAGTTCGCGATCTGGCTCCGGACGACGCTTGCATCCGTTTCTCCCGCAAAAAACAGAAACTGCTCGATCTGGTGGCTTCCGATGTCGCAGAGGATGCCGCCGTACTTCGCTTTTTCAAAGAACCAGGCAGGCCGCGAGGGCGCGCCCAAACGGTGCGGACCGGTCCCGATCACCTGCAGCACGCGCCCGATGGCGCCGTCCCGGATAAGCTGTCCGGCATAGACCGCGCATTCGACATGCAGCCGCTCGCTGTAGTAGACCATGTATTTCCTGCCGGTCCGTGCCGCCGCGGCCTTGGCGGCGTCGATCTGGTCCAGCGAGGTGAACGGCGCCTTGTCGGTGAAATAGTCCTTGCCGGCCTCCATCACCCGCACGCCCAGCGCGCCGCGCTCGCTGGTGACCGCCGCGGACGCCACCATATGGATGGACGGATCGTCCAGGATCTGGTCGAGGCTGGATGCGACCGGGGTACCCGGATGCTGCTTGAGGAACGCCTCCACCTTGGCCGGATCGGGATCGTACACGTACCCGAGGGTGGCTCCCGCCTCCTTGAGCCCGTTGGCCATGCCGTAGATGTGTCCGTGGTCAAGCGCGGCGCAGGCGAAGACAAATTCTCCCGGCTTGACGACCGGAACGGGTTTGCCTTGCGGTGCATAGTTCATTCCGTCGCTGGTCTGCATGGTGGTATCCTCCCTTGTATTCAGACTGTGATCTCGCCGTCCAGGCGGTCGACCTGTTTCTTCTTCTCGTAAAAGTGCTTCGCGTTGCGCAGGATGCCCCCCGTGGTGTACCAGGGATCGTCGGACCGGATCGGGAGATCCGCCGGCAGGCCGGTCGATCCTGCTTTGTAGATCGCGGTGATCAGTTCGATCGTGTTCCGACCGTCCTGCGAGGTGATCAGGGGCTGCCGCCCGGCTTCGATGGCGCCGAGGACGTCGTCGATCTGCGCGGTATGGCCCTCGTGCCGCAGGGGCGGAAGCGCTTCGTATGCCGCGCGGATCTCCGCTTCCAGCGCCTCGTTGCGCATAGGAAACCCGTTCTCCCTGGATGTGGACGCGTAGACGTCAAACGGGTAGGACACGCGCGCCTTCTCCGCCTGGAAAACGATCTGCTGGGACTCCCCGTGGTGCACGACGCTTCCGGTCAGCTGTCCGACGGCCCGTTCGTACCGGAGGATCGAAACCGACAGGTCCTCGACCTCGGCGTTGTCGTGGGCCACATTGGCGATGACGCTCACCACCTGACGGGGCATGCCCATCATCCAGTTGATCAGGTCGATGTGGTGGACGGCGTGGTTCAACGTGCAGCCGCCGCCTTCCCGGCTCCAGGTGCCGCGCCACCACAAGTCGTAATAGCACAGCCCGCGCCACCACAGCGAATCCGCCTGGACATGCAGGATGGATCCGATCCGGTCCTGGTCCAGCAGCTTCTTCAGGTTCATGACCGGGGTACGGAACCGGTTCTGGGCGACGGCGGACAGGGTGCGCCCGGTCTCCCGTTCGACCGCCATGATCCGGTCGCATTCCTCCAGCGAGGCGGCCATCGGCTTCTCGACGATCACGTCGATGCCGGCGCGCATGCAGTCCTCCGCAATCCCGGCATGGGTGAACGGCGGCGTGCAGATGCTCACAAGGTCTACGCCGCCGAGCCCGCAAAGCGCCTCGTGGGAATCCAGCACCACGGCGTCGTCCAATCCGTACTCCGTCCGCATGGCCAGGGCCTTGTCCCGGAAGGTGTCGACCAGCGCCACGATCCGGCATCGGTCGGGAAACGCGAGATATGCGCGCAGGTGCAACGCGGCGATGGTGCCGGATCCGACTATGGCCACCCGTATCATGATTCGCCTCGATTCCGATGGATTCCGCCCGGCGGGCGTTCCTATCCTACCGCATCCGTCCCGGCCGGTAAACCGTCCTGCGGCAGGAACCCGTCAAAACGGAAAATGATCCGGATCCGCCCCGACGCGCTGATCGAGATTCATCGCGAACAATGCCTGCATGTCGTCGGAGGACAGTTCGAAGTCGTACAGCTGCGTATTCGCGATGATCCGGTCCTGATGGACGGATTTGGTGATCACGACGTTGCCCCGCTGAAGCTGCCAGCGAAGCATCACCTGCGCGGCGGATTTGCCGTACCTCGCCCCGATCGCCGCGATGTCCGGATTCCCGACCAGATTGCCCGCCCCCGTGCCGCCGAGCGGACTCCAAGACTCGAACACGATCCCGAGCCGCTCGCAGTAGTTCCGGAGCGGGACCTGCGTCAACAGCGGATGGCACTCGCACTGGTTGACCGAGGGGACGACCTTGGATCCGGCGAGCAGATCCTCGATATGGTGCATCTGGAAATTGCTCACCCCGATGGCGCGCATCCGGCCCTGGGCATAGTGTTCTTCCATGATTTTCCACGACGCCATGTACTTTTCCGTGACCGGCCAGTGGATGAGATAAAGATCCACATAATCCGTGCCGAGTCTTTCCAGACTCTGCTCGAACGCCTCGCGCTGCCGGTCGGCGCGCATGTCCGCGTTCCACAGCTTGGTCGTCAGGAAGATCTCGCTGCGCGGAACGCCGCTTTCCCGGATTCCCTGTCCGACACCCGCTTCGTTGCGGTACACCGCGGCGGTGTCGATGTGGCGGTATCCGGCCTCGAGCGCCCAGCGGACCGCGTCGACCGTCTCGCGCCCGTCCGGGGTCTTGAAGACACCCAGCCCGAGCATCGGGATCTCGATCCCGTTGTTGAGTTTTTTGGTGGTCTGCAGGTTCAATGCCATGCCTTTCTCCTCCTTGTGGTCGGACACCCGTACCGGTGTTGCCGCCGTTATCCGTGAATGAAATCGTCAGGGGTGAGTGTGAGATGGCGGAACGCGTCTTTCCGGACCGCGGCCGAACCGTACCGCACCGTGCACCGGGCGCCGAGCGGATTTGCGATCTCCGCACGGACGAGAGCGCCTCCGGACCAGGTGATGTCCAGTTCGAATCCGCCCCGGGCGCGGACTCCGCGCAGGTGCCCTTCGCCGAGCGGGGCCGGCAGGCAGGGCAGCAGCTGCAGTTCCCAGGATTCGATCGAACCGTTGGACGTCTGCAGCGGCCGGCTTTGAAGGACGGTCTCCATCACCAGCGCCGGAAACCCGCCGCCGATGTCCACATTGAACGTATGCGGCCCGGCATCGTGCGAGGACATGAAATTGGAGTAGTAGTATCCCCCCGCAAGCGTTTGCAGGATCAGGCCCACCGTCTCCGCGTCGCCCAGGTGCGCGGCCGAGAATCCGAGCTGGACCAGCCCGAACGCCATGACCCCGAGCTCTTTTCTGCGTTCGCGGAGCCGGATGCGGTATGCCTCGGCGCAGGCGGAGTACAACGCGGGATCGTCCCGGATCTCGCGCGCGATCCCGTAGAACAACGGGTACAGATGCGAAGCGTGACGATGGTCGTACGTGTCCGCCAATCCGTCATGGCACCATTCCTGGAGCGCGCCGTCCGCATTGATCCGGTAGGGGGGCATCCGGTCGAGCATCCGTTGCCAGGCGGGCAGGTTCTCCGATTCGATCCCGAGCGTGCGGCAGCCTTCGAGGAGATTGCCAAACAGCTCACGGGCGACCGCGATGTCCATCGTGGCGTTGACGCACGCCTGGGCGTCGATGCCGGCGGGCTGGTTCTCGGGCGAGTAGGACGGGGAGAAAATCCAGGTTCCATCCGGCCCTTCCGTCAGGAAGTCCTCATAGAAAAGCGCCGCTTCCTTCATGAAAGGGAGCGCGCGGTCCCGGAAGAACGCGTCGTCGCGGGTATACAGCCAGTAGTCGTAGTAGAAGTGCGCCGCCCAGCCCGCCCCGGCGGTCCAGAACGTGTGGCACCAGTTCTCGTTGAAGTGGTTGTTGAGCCCGTGGTTGCTTGTTCGGGACGGCAGGTGGATTCCGCGGCACCGGTAGAGCCGGCGGGCGTTCTCGCGATAATCGGGGAGCAGGCTCTCCTGATAGTCGAAGTAGGCGAGCAGGGCTTCGTGCATGTTGCCCGGGAGGAGCCCCAGGATCGCGGTCTGGGTATTGCCGTTCTGGGTGTAGTCCGACGACCAGGGCACCGTATAGGTCCCGGTCCAGATCCCCTGCAGATTGGGCGGCGTCGCTCCCGATGAAGACAGGACATGGTACCGCCCGGCGTGGAACAGCCTCTCGTATACCGCGCCGCAGGGCTCGCCGGAGCGCGACTGCGCCCACAGCTCCTCCGCCGCGGGTCCACTGTCGGTCACTGGTTCCGCGGCCTCGCGGGAGAATTGGCCTCCCAGGCGGAGATCGAGCCGGTTGAAAAGCCCGGCATGAAGCGGGACATGCCTTGCCAGAAGCGCATCATAGCCTGCCGGAAGCGCACGCAGCGCCTCCGCGGCCGAATCGGCGTCCGCACCGGAAAAATCCGGGAAATACTCCACACGGGCAAGGATCAGCAATCCGGACGCCCCTTCGAACACGATCCGGCCGTCCCGCGCATGCAGCGTGCCCCTGTCAGCGACGACCCGGACGGTGCACAGGTACCCGAAGGCCGCGTCCCGGAATCCGCAGACGAGATCCAGCCGGCCGGCCGGTCCGCCGGGGCCGTCTTCGGTCCGCGCGGTGTGCTCCACGCGGCCGAACCGCTCCAGATGCCGGTCCGTCCCGCGCAGCCAGCGTTCCTCGTCGTCCGGCGGATGGCGCAGCAGGTCGACCGAACCGTCCAGCCGTCCGCCCTCCGCGGTCATCCGAAGTACAACGGCGTGATCCGCCCGGGACACGAACAGATCCCGGCGGAGGTGTCCGCGCGCGTCATCCCATTCCACTGAAGCGGCGCCGGTCCCGAAGTCCAGCGCCCGGCGGTACGACTGCACCGGACCCGCCTCGGCCAGGTCGACGCACAGGTCGCAGGCCGGCAGGAAGGAATCGGTCCAGTGCAGTCCTCCGGAATACCCTTCGCTCCGGGCGATCCCGACGACACGCGCCGCCGCGGCGGCGTATTCGCCGGCCGACAGGAGCGCGCGGATCTTCTCCAGATGCGCACCGGTGTCCGGCGGAGGCATCTTGGGATTTTGGGGCAGAAACAGTTTCTCATGGGACAGGATGACGGTCTCCCGAAGAGGCCGGCACATCGCGATCGCCCCGATCGTGCCGTTGCCGCACAGCGCGGCTTCCTCCCACCGGGAGGGCGGGGTCGCCGCGTGATACCCTTTTTCCATGTGCACAGCCCTCCGAACGGGCGGCGTGTCGCCCGCCCCCATCGATTGTATGCCAACCGCGGAGCGGCGCGCAAGGAAAAGCGCCCGGCGGACCGGGTTGTGCTACATTGATAGCAATGCGAAAAACCAAGGAGGATCCCGTCATGCCGACCTGTACGTCCGTCTATCCGCTGCAGCCCGAAGACCCCCGCGCCCTGGTGTTCACCCCCGAAGCGTTCGGCGCCAGCCCCGACGGAACGGGTGACAACACGCCCGCGCTCCAGGCCGCGGTCGACCGGATCCAGTCCGAGCAGACGCACGGAATCCTGCTGGTTCCCTCCGGAATCTACCGGCTGGGCGGCCCGGTGGACCTTTGGCGCGGAATCCGGCTGATCGGATTCGGCGCCGTGCGTCCGGTCTTCCTGCTTGCGGAGAACACCCCCGGGTATCAGCACGGCGCGGGACGGTACATGATCTTCTTCCGGGACCGGCGTCCCCCCGCGGGCGAAGAGCCGATCGACGCACAGAACACGACGTTCTATTCCGGCATCCGCAACATCGACTTCGAGATCCGGGAAGGCAATCCCGCGGCGGTCGCCCTGCGGTACCGGGTCGCCCAGATGAGCTCGCTCGAATATGTCGACTTCCGGATCGGATCCGCGCTGGGCGCGGTCGAGGCCATAGGGAACCAGATCCAGCACTGCACGTTCCACGGAGGGGAGTTTGCCGTCCGGACCGGCAAGACCTCCCCCTGGTGGCAGGCCCTGATCGCGGACTGCACCTTCGAGGGCCAGCGCCGGGTCTGCGTGGACTCGCACGACGCCGGGCTGACGATGCTGCGGTGCGGCTTCGCGGATGCGCCCGAAGCGGTGACGGTACCCGAGATGGAGACCGAGCAGCTGTACATGAAGGACTGCCGGATGGAGCGCATCGCCCGGTCCGGCGTCAGCATGAGCCTGATCCGGCACGAGCGGAACCACGTGAACCTGGAGAACATCGTATGCGTCGACGTTCCGCTGTTTTTCGACATCCAGCGGAAAAGATACAATCCCCATCTTCTCCACGACCCGATCCACGCCCCCGCGCGGGAGTACGTGGTGGAGGAAATGCACGCGGGACTGTCGGTCTATTGGCGGGACGGGGAGGTCCGCGGACGCAAGGCGGAGTTCAAGGCCAACGTGCGGGCGCTGCCGGAAGGGTCCGCCGCGGATCTCCGTTTCCCGGCGGGACCGGAGGCGCTGACGGACCTGCCGCCGATGGCGGAGTGGGTCAACGTCCGGGATTGCGGCGCCGAGGGCGACGGAAAAGCCGACGATACCGAGGCGTTCCGGACCGCCATCGCCCGGGGGCGCGTCGTATATATCCCGATGGGCCGCTACCGCCTGACCGACACGCTGCGACTGCTGTCCGACACCTGTCTGATCGGGCTGCACTGCCATGAAACCATGTTTTCGCTGTCCGACCACACCCACGGCT
>JAGOFF010000083.1 GCA_017997315.1 Clostridia bacterium | reverse complement strand
CGGTAGCCTCCGCCGCCAACACCAGATCCTTGCCGTTCGAGGGCAGAACCCAGTTGTTGTCGTATCCCCCCGGGAAACGGATCTGGTCGTAATCGCTGTCGATCCCCTCGCCGATCGGACGCGCGACGCGAAGATCCAGCGGCGTGCCGTCCACAGGGCGGATCTCCCCGGTCGGGATGCTCTCCTCGTCGGTGACGGTGAAGAAGTCGGCGTTGATCCGGATCGTGTGGCCAAGCACCGCACCCGCGTCATGTCCGGCGAGATTGAAATACGCGTGGTTCGTGAGGTTGCAGATGGTAGGCCGGTCGGTCGTCGCCGAGTAGTCCAGGCACAGTTCGTTGTCGTCCGTTACGGAATACGCGACTTCAGCATGGAGGTTGCCGGGGTACCCCTCCTCCCCGTCTGCGCTGTCATAGGACAAAACCAGGACGTCGAGGCCGTCACGGATTTCGGTGCGGGCTGTCCAGACGACACCCGCGAAACCGCCGCGACCGCCGTGCAGCTGGTTCTTGTGGTCGTTGACGGTCAGCTGGTATGTCTCGCCGTCCAGACGGAAAGACGCACCGCCGATCCGGTTCCCGTACCGGCCGACCACCGCGCCGAAGAACGGCGCGATCCGCTCGTATCCCTCAAATGTGTCGTAACCCAGCGTGACGTCCGTCAGGGCGCCCTTGGCATCCGGAACCAGCAGCCGGTTCAGGACGGCTCCGAACGTCAGGATATCCGCCTGCATCCCCTTATTGTTCCGCAGTGTGTACCGGTCGATGGTTTTTCCCGTCCGTGTCGTTCCGAACACGGCCTTGGCAATGGACATATCGGTATCCTCCTGTTAGTGAGCGGTGTGCCGGACGGCTGTTCGCCGCAACCGGCTGTCTGTCATTATAGCGCAATCCGCCCGGTTCCCGCGCCGGGGCGCTCCACGAGGTATTTCCAGTACTTCTTCGGCATATTCGCGCGCTGCAGATCCGGATTGATCCGCTGCGGGATCGCCATCATCGCGTGATACGACCTCCAGATCTCCTCGAAAGATGCCGAACCGTCCGGACCGGGACAGTCGGAAGAAGACGGCTCCGGTGCATCGTGCGCGGATGGCGTCTCCGGAACGTCGCCGGGTTCCATCGCTACGATGAACCACGGATGGTCCGGCGCGCTCACAGCCGCCAGGCAGCGCCGGCGGTCGCGGATCAGGAACGGCCGGTCGCGCATCCGATCCGCGAAATGCTGCGTCAGCAGCGGCAGGACGAGGTAGTCCGGCTCAAAGTCGGCCACATAGACCCCGCCGAGCAGCCGGAAACGCAACAGTCCGGTGTAGGCATGGGCCTGGCGCACGACCGCGCGTGCGGCCGCCTGCACCGCGGCGACATGCGTATCCTGCAGCAGATCCGACGGATCCCCGCCGATCCGGAGCCCGGTCCGCAGAAAACCCAGCATCCGGAGTTCGATATCATCCTGTTCGGAGAGGAATGCGTGGTACAGCAGATCCATGGCCTCCCTGCCGAAACGTCGCGAGAGCCAGCGGTCGAACCGGGCGAGGATATCCGGCTCCACCGCGACCGGTTCCGTCGGCAGCAGGCTCTGCATCGCCCGCGAGTCCGGCAGGATCCCCCACACGTCCCGCTGCTCGCGCAGGCACATCGCCATGGCGGACAGCACCCCTTCGAACGTACCGTCATACGACAGAAACACAAACGGCCTCCTCGATCCTCATCTGGCGGTATCCCTGGCGGGCAATGCCTGCCTTGTCCGCCAGGGCGCGGCGCATCTCCTCCGGAGCGGGAAGCCTGCCTTCCGTGCTGCCACCCGTACAGACGATGAAAAACCGGGCACGCTTCATGACGACCCCCATCCGGGCCAGATTCTCGTACCGCAGCGCGCGTATCCGGCGGGCCGCGACCATACGGCGGGCCGCAACGGGCCCGACGCCGGGAATCCGCAGCAGGGTCTCGAGCCCGGCCCGGTTGACATCCACCGGGAAGCACTCCGGATGGCGCAGCGCCCAGGAGCATTTCGGATCGACCTCGAGGTCCAGGTCGGGGCTCCCCGCATCCACCAGCTCTTCGGAACGGAAACTGTAGAAGCGCATCAGCCAGTCCGCCTGGTACAGCCGGTGTTCGCGGAGCATCGGTGGAGCGGTCAGCAGGGAGGGCAGGCGCGGATTGTCGTTCACCGGCACATAGGCGGAATAGTAGACGCGTTTCAGCCGGAACCCCTCATACAGGCGCTGCGCGGTACCCAGAATCTGCATGTCCCGTTCCGGTGAGGCTCCGACGATCATCTGCGTGCTCTGGCCGCCCGGCACAAAACGCCCGGCGGAACGGAACCGGCGGGATTCCTCCTCGGCAGCCTCCTTGCGGTCCGCGACATACCGCATCGGCGCGGCGATCGCGAGCGGGGATTTCTGCGGGGCGAGCAGCGCCAGCGACCGGGTCGTGCACAGTTCCATGTTCACGCTCACCCGGTCCGCAAGGCGGCCCGCCGCGTCCACGAGCTCGGCGGAAGCGCCCGGCACGATCTTGACATGGATGTATCCGTTGAATCCGTGCACGTTCCGCAGCAGGCGCATGACTTCGTTCATGCGTTCCATGGTGGCGTCCGGCCCGCCCGCCACCGCGGAACTGAGAAACAGCCCCTCGATATAGTTGCGGCGGTAGAAGCCGATGGTGAGCTCGGCCAGTTCGGCCGGGTGGAAAGAAGCGCGCGGAATGTCGTTGGACCTCCGGTTCGCGCAATACAGACAGTCGTATTCGCAGGCATTGGTCAGGAGAACCTTCAGCAGGGACAGGCAGCGTCCGTCATCCGTCCAGGAGTGGCAGACTCCGGCTGCGATCGTCGAACCGATCCGGCCGGCTCCTCCAGGCCGATTCACGCCACTGGAGGCGCAGGACACGTCATACCGGGCCGCTTCGCCGAGAATCTGCAGTTTTTGACCTGTATTCATCAGCATCACCACTTGGATGATACCATGAAGCGGCCAAAAAGAGAACATTTGTTCTGTTACGATCCCGTTACGTCCCGTTACCCGGTATCCATTCCGGTCCGACAGCGGGACGGCATCGCGCGATATAAGAGAGCCGGCCGTCCTGCCGCACGGACTCCATCAGGGAGGGTCCGGCCGCGGTGAGCGGGCAGACGGCCGGGTGAGCCGCGGGCGACGGGCTCCCCGGATCCCGTCCGTTCCCGGACCCGACCGGCACGCAGCGGGCGATGGTGATATGCGGTATCAACTCATGCCGCGTCTCCGTCGGCCATCCCATGCGTTCCAGTGCGTCGAACAGCATCGTCCGGAACCGCCGGATGCCGGCGGAGGGTTCCACCCGGAGCCATAGCACCGCTTCGCGTCCGGATCGGAACAGACCGGATCCCGATGCCTGCAGACGCATCGGAAACAGGCGGTTTTCCCTGTCCGCATCCGCACGGTAGGCCTGCCAGAGCGCCCTGCGGAGTTGTTCCGCCTTGTCCGGGCCGCACTCTCCAACGAAATGGAGGGTGATGTGCAGGTTCCCAAACGGCACGATACGCCCCCCGGGATAGGCGGCGCAGGCGCTTTCGATGAGCGGTCTCAAGCGATGGCGATCTTCCGTGGACAGTTCCAGAGCAACAAAAAGCCGCATATTCACCCCACCACTCCCGGCAAACAACCGTATATAACCGCACGGTTATTGTGATATTCAACAAACTTTTTTGTCAATATGCACAATTTAATGACGTCTGCAAAAGAACGTCCGGAATCAGGGTATACGTTTTACATAACAATAGTCGTAAAAACATGTCCCGACTTCTCCATTTTGTTGTGTTTGGCACTTTTTTGCAACGTGATCATGCGTATCACTGCCATTATGGCATCAGAGTATATCCCAGGCAAAGGTTTGCTATATCTCGCAATCTCTCTGTATTTGTTATACTTAGTGTACATTCATCCCAATAAGCAAGGAGTGGACACCATGGCAGAAACAGTATTCAGTCTGAAAAAAGGCCTGACCGAGATCCTCGTTCTCCGGATCCTCACCGAAAAGGAAATGTACGGGTACGAAATCGTCAAGACGATCGCTGAGCGGAGTTCGGAAGTGTTTTCCGTCACGGAAGCGGCGTTGTATACGACGCTTTACAAGATGGAAGCGGAAAACCTGGTCACCTCCCGCGAAGTGCTCGTCGGCAACCGTCGCCGCCGCCGCTACTACAGCTTGACCGAACAGGGCCGCGCCTATGCCGGCGAAGAGATCGCCAAGTATGTGCGCATGACCGACGGAATCCGCAACATCCTGAGCGGCTGGGAAAAGGTCTGATCGGATCGGCCGTCCCCATCGGCTGCATACAGCCGGCCCTGTGCGGAATCCCGCACGGGGCCGGTTTCATTTCCGCGCATCTCGCGTGTCCCCGCCCGGATCCGTATCGCCGCCCGGTCCGCTCCCGGTCCCGCGTCCCCGGTTGCGTACCCTTCTCCGGGTGATGATCTCCAGGGCGGTCTTCGCCACAACCGCTGCAACCGAGCCGAGAAGCAGCCCCCAGGGGCCAAGCAGCAGGGTAAGCACCGTTGTGGACAGAAGCGTCCAGACAGGGCCGACCCCGATGGCCTTGCCGTTGAGGATCGGGTCGAGTACCTGGCGGACCGCGAAGATGACCACATACAGGATCAGCAACCGAAGCCCCTGTCCCGCATCGCCGGCGACCAGAAGGATCACACCCCAGGGGATCATCACCATGCCGCTCCCGACCAGCGGGATGAGGTCGAACAGCGTGACCCCCAGCGCGACCAGTCCCCACAGAGGGACCCCCAGAAGCGCGAAACCCGCACACAGCAGCGCGAACGTGATACCGGCCAGGATCGCCTGGGTGCGGATCACACCCATCACCCCGCGTATGGAAGCGCGCGCGATATCCGCCAGATCCTGCTTCCACTCCTTCCATCCGGACATTCAGGACCTCCCGGGAAACGCCCGGATCCTTTCCGCCAACCGGTTCAGGATCATTGTCCGTGCAGGATCGCCGACAAGGTTATCCATTTCAAACGGGTCGGCTTCCAGATCGAACAGTTCGACAGGGACTCCGTCGTCCTTGTCCACGACCAGTTTCCATCGTCCGTCCCGGATCATGTCCCAGCGTCGTGCACCCAGATAGTTCTCGGCAAACACCGGACCATGACAGGCGCCGACCGCGGTTTCGGCCCGCAGATACGGGAGCAGCGACTCTCCCTCCCATCTGCCCTCCCATCCGCACGGGATGCCCGCATACGCCACAGCGGTCGGATAGAAGTCCACGCCGGACACGGGATCCGCCACGCGCGCACCGCGCCGTCCGCCCGGCATCCGCAGGATCAGCGGGATTCCGCAGGACTCCTCGTACGGAAGGCACTTGTTGGTCAGGCCGTGGCTTCCCTGCATGTCACCGTGGTCTGCGGAAAACAATACCAGGGTATCCTGCCCGATGCCGAGTTCCGCCAGCTGATCCATCATCCGGCCGACACCGACGTCAATCTGGCTGACCATGGCATTGTACAGGCGCAGGTACTCCTGCATGTCGCCCCCGTACCTGCGGTAGTCCGGGTCGTTTCCGTACGGCCTGGGACTCGGCGGATTATATGTCGGGGTATAGGGTTCCGTCTCCCGGAAGTTGGGCGGCAGCGGCATCTCCCGGCCTCGGTAGAGCGCGTAGGCCTCGTCGAGCGGTTGTTCGGGGTAATGCGGCGCCTGATAGAAAACCACGTGGAGAAACGGCCTCCCCGTCCCGGCCAGCATGCGGAGCCGCTCGATCCCGAGTTCGGTCGTGACTTCGGTGCGGTGTTTCGGGAAGCGGATCTCCCGGTCCGATTCGTCGTAAAAGCAGACATCGTCAAGAAAGCCGTTATGGCACTGGTAGCCGATGAAGTGCCGGAATCCGCCGCGAAGCCCAGTCGGTATCGGCTGGTTCCCTTCCCCGCCGCAGTGCCATTTCCCGACAAAGCTGGTTTCATATCCGGCGGCATTGAACGTATCCGCCATGCACTCGCAGGCAGGCAGCGGATCCCCGTTGGCGGACATGCCGTTGGTGGCGGTGTGTGTGCCCGTGAACAGATTGATCCGGAACGGGCCGCATACCGGGTTGTTGGAATAGGCGGCCGTGAAGGCCGTCCCTTCGCCCGCCAGCCGGTCCAGGTTCGGGGTGGCCATGTGCGGTCTCAGGAACCCCATGGCATACTTGTGCATCTGATCCGCGAGGATCATCACGATGTTCCCGGGCATGTCCGACCTCCGCCGCGCTCCGTTTTTCCCATGATACCACCGCCGGCGCCCCGCCTGCATGGCGGGCGATACCTGCAGGCTCTCCGGGTGATTCACGGTTGCAGCACCGTGCTAGAATGAACCATACGCGTGCTTCATGTACATCGGGAATGCCGGCATGCAGCCGGCCGGGCCGGGAGGTCGCTTTATGGCCGTCATCGAAGTCAACCACCTGAAAAAGTACTACGGGAAGCACCGCGGAATCGAGGATGTCAGCTTTTCCGTGCAGGAAGGCGAGATTTTCGGTTTCATCGGGCCGAACGGCGCGGGCAAGTCCACCACGATCCGTACGCTTCTCGGGCTGATTTTCCCCACGTCCGGTTCCGCGACGGTGTTCGGCCGCGACTGTATCCGGGACGGCGCCGCCATCCGCGCCGACATCGGCTACCTGCCGTCCGAGGTCTTCTATTACGACAACATGAAAGTCCTCGACGTGTTCCGGTACTCCGCCGGCTTCTATCCGGGCGCGCGGATCTCCCGTGCCCTCGAGTTGGCGGAAGCGCTGGATCTGGATGTGACCAAGAGAGTCGAGGATCTGTCGTACGGAAACAAAAAGAAAGTGGGAATCGTCCAGGGGCTGCTGCACGAACCGAAACTCATCATTCTGGACGAGCCCACCAGCGGGCTGGATCCGCTGATGCAGCAGACCTTCTTCGACCTCATCGTACGCGAGAACCGGAACGGCGCCACCGTGCTGTTCTCGTCCCATATCCTGCCCGAGGTCCAGAAGCTCTGCACCCGCGTCGCGATCATCAAGGACGGGGTCATCATCCGGGAAGAGGACATGGCGACGCTGCGGAGCGACGCATACAAGAAATTCCTGTTTGTCTTCCGGGAGGACATCCCGGAGAAACTGTTCGAGATCCCGGGTGTATCCCGGCTATCGCAGTCCGGGCGGGAGGCCCGGTTCCTGTTCCGTGGAAACATCAGCGACGTGGTTTCGCGTGTGGGCGGCCTCGAGATCGCCAACCTGCTGGCGGAGGATCCGGATCTGGAGGAGATTTTCCTTCATTATTATCAAAAGGAGGGGTGACGGATGCGTCTGAACGTGTTCCGGCAGGAACTCCGGATGGGGCGCCGGTCATTCTGGGGATGGCTGGCCGCCCTGGTTCTCCTGAGCGGTTTTTTCGCCTGGATGTATCCGGTGGTCGCCAAGGACTTCGACGCGTTCCTGTCCATCCTCGACCATTTCCCCAAAGAGTTCGCGCTGGCTTTCGGAGTCGATCTGATGCGGTTCGGAACCATCCTCGGGTTCTTCGCCTTCCTCTTCACCTTCGTGCTCCTGGCGGCGTCGATCCAGGCGCTCGGGCTCGGGCTCTCCGTGCTTTCCGCGGAAGTGCGCGACAAGACCGCGGATTTCCTGTACGCGAAACCGGTCTCCCGGAGCCGGATCCTCGGGCAGAAGATCCTGGCGGTCTTTGTCCAGATCATCGCGGCCAATCTGGTCTACCTGGCCTCGACCTATGCGGTCCTGCTCGCGGTCAACGCGTACGCCACCCCGAACAAGGCGTTGCCGGCGGACACGTACCTGCTCCTCGGGCTCTCGATGTTCCTGCTGCAGTCCGTCTTTGCGGCGATCGGATTTTTTCTGTCGTCGTTCCTCCGGCGGGTGCGGACCGTGCTTCCGATCAGCATGGGCGTCGTGTTCTTCTTCTACTTCCTCAATATGCTCAAGGACGCACTGGAGATCGAGGAGATGGCGTACCTCACCCCGTTCGCCTACTTCAACCTGTCCACCGCCCTCGTCGAAGGCGCGTATGAGACCCGGTTCCTGTTCCTCGCCGCGACGCTTGTCATCGGACTGACCGCGCTGGCGTGGACGATCTACAGCAGAAAGGATATGCCGGCCATCTAGGCCGCGCGGGTACGTGGCATGAACATTTTCCTGCGGGAGCTCCGGGCCGGGTGGAAATCGCTGCTTGTATGGTGCGGCGCCCAGTACTTCGTGATCTTTGTCGGCATGATGAAATACAAGAGTTTCTCCGAATCCGGCGTCGATCTGGAGGATCTGCTGTCCGCCATTCCAAAAAGCCTGATGACGGTGTTCGGCATCGGTACGGCCGACCTGTCCCGGGTGGAAGGTTTTTACTCCGTTTTCTTTCCCTACTTCCTCCTGCTGGGGGCGATCCAGGCATGCATGCTCGGAGCGGTTCTGATCGCCAAGGAGGAGCGGGATCATTCCGCGGACTTCCTGTTCGCCAAGCCGGTCACACGCAACCGGGTGGTCACGGCCAAGCTGCTGGCGGGACTGTTCCAGGCGCTGGTCTTCAACCTGGTCACGCTGGCCGCCTCGGTGTACCATGTCGAACAGTACAACACGTCCGGGACTTCTCTGGCCGGCAGGATCGCAGTCATGATGCTCGCGCTGTTCGTGTTCCAGGTCACCTTCCTCGCGGTCGGCATCGCATTCGGCGCAAATCTGCGGAATGCGCGGGGCGCCACCGCGGCCGCGGCCGGTGTCATCCTGGGGACGTACTTCCTGTCCGTTGGGATCGACATGAACGGGAAACTTGGCTTCCTGAAATATGCGACGCCGTTCAAGTATTTCCCGGCGCAGGACCTGATGTCCGGGGAATCCATTGCGTGGTGGGCGCTCCTGCTGTGCGCCGTCTGGACGGCAGCCAGCCTCGCCTGCGCCTATATTCGTTTCAGAAGGAGGGATCTGACCGTATGAAATACTACGTCGCGGACATCTTCACCGACCGTCGGTTCGGCGGAAATCCTGCCGGGGTCTGCCTGCCGGATCACCCTCTGGACGCGGAAACCATGCAGCGGATCGCCGCCGAGAACAATCTGTCCGAAACCGCCTTTGCGACACCCTGCGGAACGGATTCCCGGGATTGGGATCTGCGCTGGTTCACCCCCGAAGTCGAGATCGACCTGT
>JAGOFF010000082.1 GCA_017997315.1 Clostridia bacterium | reverse complement strand
ATATTCGACGATCCGCGAGGTGTCGCAATACATGATCGGGACGGAGAAAGACATCGGAATCCCGAACAGACGCCCCCCCGTCTTGACCGATTCCGCCAGTGCCGGATAGACGGACTCCATCGAAAGCAGAGGGCTTGAGCCTGCACGGACGGTCAACTCCGCCGCCCAACCCTCCGTAACACATCGGGCGGCGTCATCCGTCAGGAAGATATCCGGCAGCGAGCCTGATGCGGCCCAGGAACGCAGACGTTCCGAGCCGATGCCGCCCGGTTCCGTTTGGATCGACTCCACAGGGAAACTGTCGCGGAATTGAGCAAGCTCCTGGAGATTGACGCTGTCTCCGATCCGTTCTTCGCCGCCCGGCGGGAAGATGCCGGTAATCCGGGAGTAGTACAGCATCCCGAGATACTCGACGGTTTCATCGGTATACGGCGACGCGACCACAATCGGTTCCTTGGGAAGATTGTCAGCGGGTGCGTACGTGGTTTCGGAAGGCGCGGACGTACCGCCGCGGGATGCCGTGGTCGGGAACGTGGAGTTTCCGTCCTGCAGACAGGCCGCGCATGCCGCAATCGGCAGGAGAACGGCCAGGGCAAGCGCGCGCCGTACCGCCCGGGAAGGACGCCGCCGTGTTTCCGAAGGATGCCAGATACGCCAACTCAATCGTCTGTCCGCCCCGATCCGCAGTATGGTAATATTATAGCAAAGGACAGCGGCTGCTTCGAAACACGCACTTGACATATCCGCCGCAAGTTCATATATTCTTAGGGAATCCAGTCGGCTTCGGCCGGTACGACTCATGCCGATGTGGCTCAGTGGTAGAGCAATTCACTCGTAATGAATAGGTCGAGAGTTCGACTCTCTCCATCGGCTCCAAGCGAAGGATCCGGATCCGCATTCGACGGACCGGGTCTTTTTGCATGTTTCGGACGGGTCAGCCGGATATGATATCCAGAATGCCGGCGGGAACGGCCGGACGATCCTCCGAGATCCGGATGCAGGATGCGGTGTCCCGTACGCCCCGAAGAACGATGTCTCCGGTGGCTCCATGTACGGACGCCAGGGGATCCCCCCTCCTGACGCGGTCTCCGATCCTGAAGTGCAGGATCATGCCGGCGGCCGGATCGATCGGCTGATCCTTGGAAAGCCGGCCGCCCCCGAGCCGGACGAACGCGTTTCCCAGACCGGCAGTATCCATCGAATGGACATATCCGTCCCGGTCCGCCGGAACCGTCTCGACAACCACGGCATGCGGCAGCAGCCCGGTATTGTCGCAAACGGCCGGATTTCCGCCTTGCGCCCGGATGATCCCGCGCAGTTTCTCCAATCCTTCCCCGTTTCGGATGCGCAGAGAGAGCTGTTCCCTCGCGTCTTCCATCCCGGTCGCCTTGCCGGCCAGCATCAGCATATGGGCACCGATGGTCAGCGTCACATCAAGAAGGTCGCCCGCCGCCTTTCCCTGGAGGGTGTCGATCGCTTCGATCACCTCGAGCGCATTCCCGATGTGGGTTCCCAGCGGCTGGTCCATGCCGGTGATCACAGCGGCCACCCGGCGCCCGGCTGCCCGTCCGATCCGGACCATGGTCCGCGAGAGGGCCCGCGCCTCTTCCAGTGTCTGCATGAACGCTCCGTTGCCGCATTTGACGTCCAGGACGATCGCATCCGCCCCCGCTGCAATTTTTTTCGACATGATGCTCGCCGCGATGAGCGGAATGGAGTTCACCGTCCCGGTCACATCCCGCAGCGCGTACAACTTCTTGTCGGCGGGGCACAGGCCGTCGGACTGTCCCATGATGACGGCGCCCGTCTCCCGGCAGATCCGCACGGCCTCGTCAGCGGACAGTCCGATCCGGAATCCGGGAATGCTTTCGAGTTTGTCCAGCGTTCCTCCCGTGAATCCCAGACCACGGCCGGACATCTTGACGACAGGCACCCCGCAGGAGGCGACCAGAGGCACAAGGATCAGTGTCGTCGTATCCGCGACGCCGCCGGTCGAATGTTTGTCCGTCTTGATCCCGGGGATCGCGGACAAGTCGATCCGCCCTCCGCTGTCGGCCATGCACAAGGTGAGGGCGGCGGTTTCATCCGGATCCATCCCGCGCAGGAACATCGCCATCAGCATCGCGGCGATCTGATAGTCCGGGATCGAGTTGTTCGTCACGCCGTCGACGAACCAGCGGATTTCCTCGGGAGTCAGGGTTCCGCCGTCCCTCTTCTTGATGATCAGTGCGACCATGTCCATGCGTTTATCAGCTCCCGTCCCCGTTTCCCCGCCTTCCCGTCACATGGGCGGCGGAGCGCAAAGCTTCATACCGGACCCGTTCCTCATCGATGGTCAGCAGTTCGCGCCGGCTCATAAGCATGCGCCCGTCGACCATCAGGGAGTCGACGATCTCGGAACCCGCGCTGTATACCACGGCGGAAACCGGATCACCGAGCGGACAGAGAGACACATCGGTGGTATCGACCAGCTGCAGGTCCGCTTTCATGCCCGCCGCCAGTATCCCCGACTCGTTGAAGCCCATCGCCTGCATCCCGGTACGCGTCGCCATGCGGAACACCTCTTGCGCCGGCAGCGCCGATGCGTCGAATGACCGGCATTTGGCGATCATCGCGGCCAGCCGCATCTCCCGGAAGAGGTCCAGCGCGTTGTTGCTGGCCGCGCCGTCCGTGCCGAGCGCGACGGGAATTCCGCAGTCCAGCATCGAACAGACATCCGCCATGCCGCTGCCCAGCTTCATGTTGCTGGATGGATTGTGAACCAGCGTGACCGGACGCGAGGCGAGAATCCTGCGGTCCCGGTCGTCGAGGTGCACCGCGTGAGCCGCGATGCAGGGTACGCGGAAGATCCCGAAACGGTCCATCTGCTCAACCGGGCGGCATCCGTATTTCGCTATGCAATCCTCTACTTCCTTGGCGGTCTCCGACAGATGGGTGTGGATGGGTATTCCTGCTGACAAAGCCATCTCCGACAACGCCGGGTAGACCTCCGCATC
The DNA here is from genome assembly GCA_017997315.1 of Clostridia bacterium. Taxonomy (GTDB): domain Bacteria; phylum Bacillota; class Clostridia; order Saccharofermentanales; family UBA5734; genus JAAYKS01. Next base: position 6,148 of record JAGOFF010000082.1, on the reverse strand, counting down.
GTACAGATACACGGAATGGATCACCAGGGACGGCCGGATGCGGCCGGATGCGGTGGAGCGGCAGAGCCGGGCGAATTCCTCGAGCCGATCCGGCCGCATCCGCATCCCGCGGCCGGACGGATCGGATTCTTTAGCCTCGCAACAGAGATTCATGCGGATTCCTGCCGTCGCCGCAGCCTCGACCACCGCCTCGGGATGATAATACATATCCGCGCAGGCACCGATCCCGCCGCGGATCATCTGGGCGATTCCCAGCATGGAGCCGTTGTAGACATCCTCCCTGCGCAGCCGCTCCTCCATCGGGAAGATCATGTCGAAAAGCCAGTCATGCAGGTTTCTGTCGTCCGCCGCGTTCCGCATCAGGACCATGGCGGCATGACAGTGCGCGTTCGCAAACGCGGGCATTGCCATCCGGCCGCCGGCATGGCGTGTCTCGTCCGGTCTGCCGTTCAGGGCGGACAGAGCGGACTCTTCGTTGTCACCGACGTAGGCGATCCGATCGCCGGAGACGGCAATAAAGCCGTTCTGCAGGTATCGCACCCCCCGGTCCGCATCCGGAGTGAGGATGGAGAGCCCTCGAAACAAGATCGTTTTTGATGGCGTCATTCCCGGCCTCCCGGATATTCGGCTCTAGATCTCCCAGGTTTGGAGATAGGTCCCCTGAGCAGGCGTCAGCGTGTCGATGGACAGGGACTTTGACCGGAGCAGCAGTGTCGCGACGCGTCGGTCGATCTCTTCCGGAAGCTCATAGACGCGACGCTCGAGTCCGGAACCGTTCTTCACCATATATTCCGCTGCGAGCGCCTGGAGCGAAAAGCTCATATCCATGATTTCTGCCGGATGCCCGTCTCCTGCCGCCAGATTGACCAGCCGGCCCTGCGCCAGCAGATGGATCCATCGGCCGTCCGGCATCCTGAATCCTTCGACGTTCTCCCGCATGATCCGGCGTTCGACGGCAGCTTCCGCCAAGTGTGGAATATTGATTTCGACGTCAAAATGTCCTGCATTACAAAGAACAGCGTCGTTTTTCATCACAGCATAATGTTCTTTTGTTATTACGTCTTTGCATCCGGTAACGGTAATAAACAGATCCCCCTGTTTTGCCGCCTCGGCCATCGGTAGAACCGAGTATCCCTCCATATGGGCTTCGCAGGCCTTTACAGGATCGATTTCCGTGACGATGACGTTCGCGCCCAATCCTTTCGCACGCAGTGCAACCCCCTTGCCGCACATCCCGAATCCGGCCACCACCACGGTCTTGCCGGCCACCACCAGATTGGTCGCCGCCATGACCGCCGTCCAGACGGATTGTCCGGTTCCGAACCGATTGTCGAAAAGGTGTTTGCATTCGGCGTCGTTGACCGCCATTGACGGATACCGCAGCCGCCCTTCCCTCTCCAGGATGCGCAGCCGGTGCACGCCGGTGGTGGTTTCCTCGCAGGCGCCGATGATCCGCAAGCCCAAATCGGAATGGGTGGTATGCAGAAGCTCCGCGAGGTCCCCGCCATCGTCTATCACAATATGGGGCACACACTGAAGTGCTTGAATCAGGTGTATCCGGTAGGTGTCCGGATCGGCGCCGTGCCTGCAGAACACTTTCATGCCGCCGGCGGCGAGCGCCGCCGCAACGTCGTCCTGTGTGGACAGCGGATTGCATCCCGTGAGGGACACGTCGGCTCCCCCTCGCGCAAGCGCAAGCGCAAGGCAGGCAGTCTTCGCTTCGACATGTACGCTGACCGCGATGCTGATTCCCTGAAAAGGCCGGCTTTCACTGAACTCCCGCTCAATCGCCGCGAGGACGGGCATATGCCGTCCCGCCCATGCGATCTTGCGCCTTCCGCTCTCTACCCGGTCGTCCGAAACAAATTCGTCGTCTTCCATACGGATCCGCCTTCTTCCATCACTCGTTCTTGCCGCAGCAATTCTTGTACTTCTTGCCGCTTCCGCACGGGCACGGATCGTTGCGGCCGACCTTTACGGCATCACGCCGTGCCGGTGTGCGGGCTTCGCTTTCCGGATTCACGGCCTGCGGACGGGGTGCCGACGCGCGCGGACCGGCCGGCAGGGTACGCTGTGCGGAGGGAGCTGCGGAGGAAGCTCCTCCCTGACCCGCATCGAAGCCGGAACTCCCGAAACCTTCCGTCACCTCGCGGACCGCGCTTTTCCGCTGGATGGGACGTTCCGACGAGAATGTCGCACGCATCATGAGACGGACCGCATCCTCACGGATGGAGCGGTTCATGGATTCGAACATTTCGAATCCTTCCATTTTGTATTCAATGACCGGATTGTGTTGTGCATAGCCGCGCATTCCGATGCTGTCGCGCAGATCGTCCATCATGTCGATGTGGTCCATCCACTTCTCATCGACCACGCGCAGCATGACCAGCCTCTCGGCTTCACGCATCAGATCCTGCCCGAGTTCTTTCTCTCGGGTGTCGTATCGGTCCAGCGCTTCGTTCGCCAGCATATCGATTGTATCGGAAACCTTGGCTCCTTCACGGAAACGGATCCCGAGCCCGCGAAGCGACGGGAGGTCGCCGAACTGGTCGCGGATCGCGGCGGCAAGCGCGGAAGCGTCCCACTCGGCGGAGGGGACATCGTCATGGCAGAATCCCCGGACCCGATCTTCGCAGACATCCAGCAGCATGCGGCGATATGTGTCGTGCAGGTCGTTCCCGTCAAGCACCTTCCGGCGCTGTTCATAGATCAGGTTCCGCTGCTGGTTCATGACATCATCGTACTCAAGCACGGTTTTACGGATTCCGAAGTTCCGGCCTTCGACCCGCTTCTGGGCGGATTCGATGACGTTTGAGAGCATTCGGTGTTCAATCTGCATGTCTTCCGCCACACCGAGCGCGCCGAACAATCCCTGAATGCGGTCGCCGCCGAACAGGCGCATGAGATCGTCTTCGAGCGACAGATAGAATCGGCTGCGGCCGGGATCCCCCTGACGGCCGGACCGGCCCCGCAGCTGGTTGTCGATGCGCCGCGACTCGTGCCGCTCCGTGCCGATGATGCACAGGCCGCCGACTTCGACCACCCGCTGGTGCTCCTCGTCGGTCTGGAGTTTAAACCTCTCCCTCAGTTCCTTGAACCGGCGGCGGGCATCCAGGATGACTTCGTCGTCCGTGTCGTTGTATGCGGTGGACGCTTCGATGAGCTCCTCGTCGAAGCCTTGGCGCCGGAGATCCTGGCGGGCCAGGAAGTCCGGGTTTCCCCCCAGCAGGATGTCGGTTCCGCGTCCCGCCATGTTCGTGGCGATGGTGACCGCACCGAATCGGCCTGCCTGCGCTACGATTTCCGCTTCGCGCTGATGCTGCTTTGCGTTGAGCACATTGTGTTCGATGCCGTTCTTTCGGAACAGCTCGGACAGGATCTCCGATTTTTCAACCGATACGGTACCGATCAGAATCGGCTGCCCGGTTGTATGGATCTCCCGGACCTCTTCCAGGATGGACTGGTACTTGCCGCGGACGGTTTTATACACCGCGTCCGGGAGATCCTCCCGGATCATGGGACGGTTGGTGGGAACACAAACGACATCCAGGTTGTAGATTTCGCGGAACTCGTTCTCTTCCGTGGCCGCGGTTCCGGTCATACCGGATAGTTTGCGGTACATGCGGAAGTAGTTCTGGAACGTGATGGTGGCCAGTGTCTTGTTTTCACGCTCGATCTTGACGCCTTCCTTGGCTTCGATCGCCTGGTGGAGTCCGTCGCTGTAACGTCGTCCAAACATGAGCCGGCCCGTGAAATCGTCGACGATGATGACTTCACCGTCCTTGACGACGTATGCCTGGTCGAGGTGCATGGTGCCGTGCGCTTTGAGCGCGTTGTTGATATGATGCTGTAGCTGGTAGTTTTCTTCGTCCGCAAGATTGGCGATGCCGAAGAACCGCTCCGCCTTTTGCACCCCGGAAGGCGTCAACACCGCCGTCCGGGCCTTTTCATCAACAATGTAGTCGGCGCTGGCGGATACCGACTCGAGTTCCAGCTTGTCGTCGGATTCGGTAACGACATGCATCGAGAGCCGGCGGACAAACTGGTCCGCCTTGGCGTACAGGTCGGTCGCCTCGGTACCCATTCCCGAGATGATCAGCGGCGTACGCGCCTCGTCGATCAGTATGCTGTCCACTTCGTCGACGATGGCGAACGACAGTCCTCGCTGAACCATCTGCTCTTTGTAGGTGACCATGTTGTCCCGGAGATAATCGAATCCGTATTCGTTGTTGGTTCCGTATGTGATGTCGCATGCGTAGGAGCGGCGCCGTTCGTTGTTGTCCAGTCCGTGGACGATCAGACCGACCGACAGCCCGAGATAGCGATAGATCTTGCCCATCCACTCGCTGTCGCGGCGCGCCAGGTAGTCGTTGACCGTGACGACATGAACCCCCTGCCCCGTGAGCGCGTTCAGATAAGCGGGAAGCGTCGCCATCAGGGTCTTGCCCTCTCCGGTTTTCAGCTCCGCGATCCGGCCCTGATGCAGAACGACACCGCCCAGGTACTGGGTTCTGAACGGATACTGGCCGATCACCCGGCGCGCGGATTCACCGACGGCCGCATACGCTTCCGGGAGGAGGTCGTCCAGGGATTCCCCGTCCGCCAGACGCGCTCGGAACCGGTCGGTGGAGCCTTTCAACTCGGCCTCACCCATGCTCCGGTATTCGTTCTCCAAAGAAGCGATCTGTTCGATGATGGGCCGGAGACGCTTGATTTCCCGATCACTGTGCGATCCGAAGATACTCTCGATCAATCCCATTCGATTCTTCCCTTTCCAAGGCCGGGACAAGGATCGGTCAGGGATTCGGAATCCTGCCGTCTTTCCGCAGCCTGTCCAAAACGGTGAGATATCCGTCCGCGCCGTAGAACAACGAACGGTTTACGCGGCTGATCGTCGCTGTGCTCGCTCCGGTCAACTCGCAGATGTCGGTATACTTCATCCCCTTCTGCAGCAGGATCGCAACATGCAGCCGCGATGCAAGGGATTTGATTTCGGAAACGGTGCAGATGTCCTCAAAAAACGAATAGCATTCCTGCCGGTTGCCCAGTGAGAGCACCGCATCGAAAAGCAGATCGACCGACTCGTCACGCAGCTTCTCGTTCATTTCGAAACCCCGTACGGATCCTGACCGGGAACGATGCTGCCGAAAGCCCGTTCTGCCGTGCCAAAATCACACCCATGATACCTTATGCGCGTAAGCATGGCAAGGATTCACCCTGCCGGAGCCCGGCGGTTCAGTCCGATCGGACGGATGTGCCCTGCGCGGACAAGGTCAGACGGATCCCCAGGGATTCCGCGTAGGATCGGGCCGTTTCGATGCCTGTCCGGACGGTCTCCTCCATGGGGTTGTCCGGCACCACCAGCAGGAACTCCCGGTTGCGGATGTCGCCGGGTGCGATGGCGATGCCGTTTTTCCCCCACGGTTTCCGGGTCCCGTCGAATCCCGACAACGCATCCAGTTCGCGGCAAAGCGCAGCATAAACCGCTCCCTCCTCCCGCAATCCCGGAGCGGTCGTGTCCATGCTTCGGATCGATACCGCCGTACCGTCCCGGAACGCCGCAATGACAGGGTAGCCGAGCGGAAGGTTGCCGCCGTTCCGGATCCGCAGGATCCGTCCCCTTTCCAGATTTCCCAGAGACCAGATATCGTCGTCCTTCTCCGCGGTGCCGGACAGGGCAGGCAGCGAAGAGATCGGGAGCAGCGTGTCGAATGACAACGGCCGGCTGCCGATCAGCAGGCTCACGGAGCATTCGACATGCAGGTAGACCGCTCCGTCCGTCAAAGCACCCTCTGTACGGACATCCAGTCCATGCAGCAGCCGGAGCGATGGATCCGCGCCTGTATCCGGCACAAGCCAGTGGATCATCCGGGCCCGAAGCACGCTGCCGCCGAGCAGTACGGTCCCTGCATCGACCAGGCGCGATGCGGCGTCCATATCGCCGACCGCTTTTTCGAGAAGGTTTTCCATCGCCTCGTCGACGCCCGCCATATCAAGCGCCGCCATGGCCAGTGCCGTTTCCGCGGCCGTGTTTTCCGCTGCGATGCGAAGCAGTTGCCCCGCCCGGACCGCCAACGGGATCTGGAGAACGGCACAGGTGGAAAACAACAGCAAAGGAAGGGCAATTGCCGTCTCGATCGTAATGGAG
>JAGOFF010000081.1 GCA_017997315.1 Clostridia bacterium | reverse complement strand
GCGGTTTCATCGAACTGCCTCGCGAGCTTCCGGGACTGTTGTGCATGGCGGCGGTATCCATATTGTCCGGGATGGGACTCGGAGACATGAAGACCGCCATGGTCGCCCAGCTCCTCATGATCGTCGGCATCCTGGTGCTCGGTGTGGTGACGCCCTCCTTCGCGGTCATGCTGGTGTTCCTGTTCATCAACTCGCTGGGCATGCACCTGTTCATCCCGCTGCGCGACAGCATCGGGGTTTCGCTGATCAAGGACGGGCACGTCGGATCCCGCCTCGGGCAGTTCAACGGGATCATGACCGCGGCGTCCCTGGTGGCGGGTGTCCTGGTCTTCGTCGGCTTCAAGGTGGGATTCTTCACGTTTGAAGGACGTGTCGTGCTCCCGTTCCTGTTGTCCGGACTCCTGCTCGTGGTGATCTTCATCCTGTTTCTGCCGCTTCGGCGGATCGCCGACAACCAGCCGCCGCGGCGCGAGCGGATGAGACTGGTGGTCCGGAAGAAGTACCGGTACTACTACTATCTGGCGATCCTGAACGGCGCGCACAAGCAGATCATGGTGGTGTTCGGGCCGTGGGTCCTGATCGAGCTGCTGGGCCGCAAGGCCGACACCCTGGCCATTCTGGGAGTTGTCGGTTCGGCGATCGGCATCTTCTTCCTGCCCGCGCTGGGGAAGTGGGTCGACCGGTTCGGGCCGGCGCGGCTCATGACCATCGAAGGAGCCTCGTTCATCACGGTCTATCTTGCGTATGCGCTTCTCAGCGGGGGCTTCTCCTCCGGCGCGCTGGGCAAGACCGGCTGGGCGGTCATCGCGGTGTTCGTCCTGTTTGCGTTGAACAAGATGGCGATGCAGTTCGGCCTGATCCGGACCGTATACCTGCGCAAGATCGTGGACGACCCGTCGGAACTTACAGCCGTCCTCTCCACCGGTGTCAGCATGGACCATTTCGTGTCCATCACCCTTGCCCTCGCCGGCGGTTATGCCTGGCAGACGATCGGCCCGGAAAGCGTATTCTATCTGGCCGCCGGGCTGTCTGTCCTCAATGTGGTGGTCTCGATGAAGGTCGACCGGCAGATGAAGGCCATCGAGCAGCCGGCCGTTCCGTAAAACCGGGCACTTCCCTGGTTCCCCGCGCTCTACCGCACGACGAGCCCGCGCGCCAGAAACGGCGCCCGGGCCCGTTTCATATCCTCCGCCGTAGGTTCCGGCGTATCGCCCAACTCATACGCTCTCTGCAGTCCGGACCACTTGAACTCACCCATCTTGTGAAACGGCAGGAGCTCCACCCGCTCGACGCACCGGAAGCGCGAGACGTACTCGGCCAACTCCTCCAGCTGCCGGTCATCCAGCGTATATCCGGGAACGATGACGTGCCGGATCCAGACCGGTGCGCCGACGGATTCGCGGTATTCGAGCATCGCCTTGGACCCCTCGTTTCCGCGCCCCGAGATCTTCTCGCACAACGCATGGTCCCATCCCTTGATGTCCAGCAGAAGAAGGTCCGCCGCGTCGATCGCATCCCGGCAGGCGGACAGCGGCATGCCGCCCGAAGTATCGACCGCGGTATGGATCCCTTCATCCCGGGCCAGGCGGAGGATGGCTTCGGCAAAGCGCGGCTGCGCCAGCGGTTCTCCTCCGGTGAGCGTCACGCCGCCCGACGCGGTGAAACGGCGGTATCGGAGCAGGTCGTCCACCGCTGCGCCCGCGGTGGTGACGCTCCCACCGCTGAATCCGATCGCGTCGGGATTGTGGCAATAGAGGCAGTTCAACGGACACCCCTGCAGGAAAAGCACGTACCGGAGTCCCGGGCCGTCCAGAGTCCCGAGGGTCTCCACCGAGTGGACGCGGCCCTGCACCGCCCGCAGCCGCTCTCTGTCCGCCGCCCCGATCATGGCTAGAACCTCGTGTGGAAGGTCCGGTTGATCACATCCTGCTGCTGCTCGCGCGTAAGCTTGATGAAGTTGACGGCGTATCCGGACACCCGGATCGTGAGCTGCGGATACTTCTCCGGATGATCCATGGCGTCCAGCAGGACTTCGCGGTCCATGACGTTGATGTTGATGTGGTGGCCGCCCTCCCCGAAATACGCGTCCATCAGGCGCGCCAGGTTGGTTTCCTTCTCCGCGTCGTCCTTGCCGAGCGCACCCGGCACGATGGAGAAGGTGTAGGAGATCCCGTCCTCGCTGTAGTCGTAAGGCAGCCTGGCGACCGACATCATCGAGGCGACGCTTCCGCGGCTGTCCCGGCCGTGCATCGGATTGGCGCCCGGTGCGAACGGTTCGCCGGCCTTGCGTCCATCGGGGGTCGCTCCGGTCTTTTTCCCGTAGACGACGTTGGAGGTGATGGTGAGGATGGACATGGTGGGTTTGCTGTTCCGGTAGGTCTTGCGCATCGCCAGACGGCCCATGAACTTGCGTACCACGTCGACCGCGAGTTCATCCGCCCGGGGATCGTTGTTGCCGAACTTCGGGAAGTCCCCGGTGATCTCGAAATCCACGGTCAGCCCCTTGTCGTTCCGGATCGGCCGCACCTCCGCGTAACGGATGGCGGACAAGGAGTCGACGACGACCGACAGTCCGGCCAGTCCGCATGCGGACGTCCGCATGACATCCTCGTCGTGCAGCGCCATCTGAAGCTTTTCATAGCTGTATTTGTCATGCATGTAGTGGATGACGTTCAGGGTGTCGATATACAGTTCCGCGAGCCATTCGCAGATGTCCGCATACCGTGCGCGGACCTCCGTGTAGTCCAGCTTCTCCCCGGCTGCCGTGGTGACCGGTGCGATCGCGGGCCCCACCTGCGCGCCGGACAGCTCGTCGCGGCCGCCGTTGAGGGCATACAGCAGCGCTTTCGCCAGGTTGGCGCGCGCCCCGAAGAACTGCATCTGCTTTCCGATCCGCATGGCGGACACGCAGCAGGCGATACCATAGTCGTCCCCGAACTTGGGCAGCATGAGGTCGTCGTTCTCGTACTGGATCGAGGAGGTCCGGATGGACAGTCTGGACACATACCGCTTGAACGCTTCCGGCAGACGCACGCTCCACAGGATGGTCATGTTGGGCTCCGGCGCAGGTCCGAGATTGGTGAGCGTATGCAGGAACCGGTAGGTCATGCGGGTGACCATGTGACGCCCGTCGAGGCACATCCCGCCCAACGCTTCGGTCACCCAGGTCGGGTCTCCGCTGAAAAGCTCGTCATAGGAATGCGTCCGCAGGAAGCGGACCAGCCGGAGCTTCATGACGAAGTGGTCGACAAATTCCTGGATCTCTTCCTCGGTATACCGGCCGAGCGCGAGATCGCGCTCCGCGTAGACGTCCAGGAATGTGGACACCCGGCCGAGCGACATCGCCGCACCGTTCTGGTCCTTGACCGCACCCAGATAGGCGAAGTACGTCCACTGGACGGCTTCCCGCACGTCCTCCGCCGGACGCGCGATGTCGAATCCATACCGTGCGGCCATGGCCTTGAGGTCCGCGAGCGCCCGGATCTGTTCGCTGATCTCCTCGCGGAGCCGGATGACTTCCTCGGTCATGCTGGATGACAGCCGGCGTTTGGCGGCTTTCTTCATCTCCAGCAGCCGGTCTACGCCGTACAGCGCGACGCGGCGGTAATCCCCGATGATACGCCCCCGGCCGTAGGCATCCGGCAGTCCTGTGATGATGCCGGACTTGCGTGCCGCCAGCATCTCTTCGGTGTACACGTCAAAAACCCCGTCGTTGTGGGTCTTCCGGTACCGGAACACGTTTTCGACCGCGGGGTCGGACTCCCGGCCGTACTCGCTCAGGGAGGCGCGAACCATCCGGATACCTCCGAACGGCATGATCGCACGCTTGAGCGGTTCATCGGTCTGCAGTCCGACGATGGTCTCCAGGTCGCGGCGGATGTAGCCTGCTTCATGGGAGTCGACGGTGGAGATGGTATGCGGATCAATGTCCAGGACCCCTCCCGCCTCCCGTTCGCGCGCGAGCAGCCCCGTCACTTCGTTCCACAAAGTCCGCGTCCGGTCGGTCGGACCGGACAGGAACCGCTCGTCCCCGTCATAGGGTGTGTAGTTGCGTACAATGAAGTTGCGCACATCGATTTCATCGTTCCAGATTCCGTCTTTCCATCGTGTCATGGTGATTCTCCTTGGCCGCCCGGGGCGGATATGTTCCGTTTTCATTTTATCCGCATGCAAAAAATAGTCCGTAACGCATGAATCTGCCCGGACGGAGAGGCCGGAACATACTCGGGTTGCGGAGTACCGTGCAAAGGAGGGATTCGCCATGGATCCGACCACTGTCCGCCTGATCCTTCTCCTCCTCGGGATCGCCGCCGCCGCGGTCCTGGCCACCTGGCTGCTGTCGCTGCCCCAGCGAGGGACGCGGCACGCCGTCTGGAAGTACATCCCGTCCGTCCTTGCAGGAGCGGCGTTCGCATGGGCGCTGGTCCGTATGGCCGGGGCGGACGAGGGTTTCGAAGACCTCGCCTGGTTTCTGTCCGCGCTGCTGGCGCTCGCCGCAGCACTGCCGGCGTTGATCGCCTCGCTGCTGCTGGGACGCCGCAACCGCCGGAAAACGACACGAAGCGGGTAACCGAAAAGACGCGCAGCCGGTCACCCTGACTGCGCGTCTTGCGGTTTTCCAAGCGGACGGTGGTTCCGGCCGGTCAGTATTCCGAGAAAAAGTCCTTCAGTCCGATCTGGTCCGGCGGGATGAACCGGTCGATCAATCCGACAAAGACATCCACCAGTGCGGCGTCGAACTGCGTCCCGCGTCCGCGGAGCAGCTCCTCGACGATCTGGCCGGGGCCGAGTTTGTTGCGGTATACGCGGTTCGACATCATGGCGTCGTATGCGTCGGCCACGGACAGAATGCGGGCCAGATAGGGGATGTCCTCCCCGCTCAGGCCATCCGGATATCCCCTGCCGTTGTAGTGCTCGTGGTGGTGCCGGACCAGCGGTACGACCTTCTGGAACATCGTGATGACCGACAGGATGTTGGCTCCGGTGACCGTATGCCTCTTGATCTCGTCGAATTCGCTGTCGCTAAGCTTGGTGTCCTTGAGCAGGATATCGTCCGCGGTTCCGATTTTCCCGACGTCATGGAACAGCCCGCCGAGCTTGAGCGTCTCGATGTCCTCGTCCTCGAGTCCGACCGCGCGCCCGAGCTCGTATGCGTAATACGCGACCCGGTCGGAATGCCCCCGGGTATACTCGTCCTTGGCGTCGACGACTTTCCGGAGCGCTTCGATCGTGTCCAGGTACCGGCGCTTCAGCAGCACATAGGTACGGTCGAGCTCTTCGTTCTTGATGTTGACCAGCGAGTGGAGGAACGCATTCTGGAGGGAGGAGGCCGCCTGGCTCGAAAAGATCTCGAGCAGCTTGAGCCCGTCGTCCCGGTCGCACCCCTCGACATAGATGACGCCGATGGAATGCTTGGACTCGTTGAGCAGCGGAACCAGAACGCCGGTATCGGAGAACACCTTCTCGCCGGACGCCCTGGAACGGCCGAGATCCTCCATCAGCCGGGGCGAAAGGCTCTCCCAGAAATGCCCGATCGAGCCGTGGAAACGGCCGATTCCCTTGAAGAAGCTGCGGTTGCGCGACTCAAGGCTGCTGACGTCGTCCACGAGGATGAAAGCGTCGGTGCCCTTGATGATCGGCATGATCTGGATGAGGATCTCCTCAAGGATCGTGTCGATCGGCTGCAGCTGGTAGATGCGCGGCACCGCGGTCAGGATGCTGTTGAGCCCGTCCCGGAACTTGGAGATGATGCGCATCTGCGAGATCGATTTGATGCCGGATTCGATCAGCAGCAGGAGCTGGTCGAACCGGTTGCTTTTTTCACAGTACCCCTGGATGTCGAGTTCCCGGATCGTGCTCAGCGGCGGGGACAGGTCTTTGTGCCCGGTCAGGAGCAGAATGTAGAGTTCCTTGTTGAACTCGCGGATGCGCTCTACGACCGTGTCTCCGTGGATCGGCGTCATCAGGAAGTCGAGGATAAGCAGATCGAACTTCTCGTTGCGGACCATCTCGATCGCTTCGATCGGATCGGTCGTTCCTTTGAAAAAGTACCCCGCGCGGTTTAGCAGCACCGACAGGGAGTCGATGATGCCGACATCGTCGTCCACGATGAGAATCCGGAACTCTGACGAGACTTCCCGAGCTTTTTTCCTCAAGTCGAACTCCACTCCTTGCTGTCGGTGCATGGTCGGCCGAAAGACACGTCAGGTCAATAAAGAAGCGGGTGAATCCGTTCACTCGTTTCCCATTATAGGGGTTTCCGGACACCCGAAAAAGACGGATCGGTCCGTATCGCCGAAATGTATCGGGATTGTAACCTGTGTTTCACATCGTCGAAAGGAGCGTCTTGGCCACCAGTTCCTTGAGGTACGAAGCGACCCGCGGCATGAGCTCGCGGTACAGGTCGTTATAGAAGTCGAACGCAAGCGCGCCGTCGAATCCTGCAGCCGCAAGCGCACGCAAAACGGCCGCCAGGTCGATGTCCCCTTCCCAGGGCACGAGATGCCGATGGACGTCGCCCATGTTCTCGATGTGACCGTGCACGATCCGCCCGCCGAGAGAATCGATGCTGGATGGAATGTCCGGATCGAGAAGGTGGGAGTGCCCGATGTCGAAATTGCAGCACATCGCCGGATCGCCGTCCAGGTCCTCGACCAGCCGGAGGAAGGAGGCCGTCGTGTCGATCCGGTGGCCCGGTTCGGGTTCGAGCGCAAGCCGCACTCCCGACGCCGCCGCGATATCCAGCATCCCCCGCAGCCGCCGGACCAGCTCGGCATACCCGCCGTCTGGGGTCTCCGAACGCGCGCCGGATGCGATGATGAAAACATCGGTTCCGAACCGGCGGGTCTTGGCGATCCCCTTTTTGATCACGTTGTACACGTCGTCGTTCCCGACGAAATCGACATGGCATCCGATCGCGCTGACCGTCAGCCCGTTATCGCACGCAAGGGCCGCCATGTGGTCCGCGCAATAGTCCTCGAGCAAGTCCGGCCGGACGTGGAACAGCTTGTCTTCGATACAGAACTCGAATCCGTCAAAACCCGCCTCCCGGAACAGCGGGACGATTTCGTCCATCGAATGAGCGATGCTCATCATCTGCGGTCTGCCGCATATCAGCATAATCTGCCTCCCGATCCTGTCAGTCTGGATTTGTCCTGCTGTCCAGTATACCGCACCCGCGCCGATGCGGGCGTCTTCCGTTGGGCGGCCGCGACGTGCGGTGCGATATAATCAAAGGGATTTCAGATGCGAAGTCCCGCAGACATGCGGTTCACAAAAAAATGCGAGGTGACAACATGCTCGACAGAAACTCGATCCTCTCCCGGGTCGCACGATCCGACACCCCCTACGATGTGCTGGTGGCCGGCGCGGGGCCCGCCGGCATCGGAGCCGCCCTGGCCGCCGCCTCCTGCGGCGCACGGACCGCGGTGATCGAAGCGCGTGGTTTTTTCGGCGGCGTCGCGGCCGTATCGCACTGGATGCCCATGAACCGGCTGCTCCTTCAGGGAGAGACCCGCGGCGGTGTCCACGGAATGTTCGTCGACAAGATCCGGCAGCTCGGCCCGGAAGCCTGCCGTCCGGGCAAGACCAGCTGGGTCGACGGGGACGGGCTCCATATCCATCCCGAGTACCTCCGGCTTGCGGTCTATGAGCTGTTTGAGGAGGCGGGCTGCGACTACCGGCTGTATGCGCCGGTCACCGGCGCCGAGATGGACGGGCCCCGGATCCGGCGTGCGGTATCCGCGTCCAAGGAGGGTACCAGCGGCTTTTCCGCCCGTGTCTTCGTGGATGCGACCGGCGACGGCGACCTGGCGTTCCATGCCGGCGTGCCGACCGTGTCCGGACGCGAGCCGGATGGGGCGCTGATGGCGGTCACGATGAGCTTCGCGCTGTGCGATGTCGATGTCGAGCGGTTGTATGCGGCCATCGACGAGTTCGGGAACGAGGGATTCCAGGATCTGATCCGGGCGGGCGAGTCCGACGGCCGCTGCGTCGCGGCCTGGTATTCGTTCGACCGCTCGACGCTTCCGGGGATCGTCTCGGTCAACAACGGCGGCTGGAAGCAGGCCGGACGGGTCGACGCCACCCGTCCCGAAGAGCTGGTTCTGGCGGACCGTTCGGGAGTGCAGGTAGCCGTCGACTTCATCCGGATCGCGCATGAAAGGAAAGTGCCCGGGTTGGAGCGGTGCAAGCTTCTGCGCATCGGCGCGGCTCCCGGGATCCGCGAGACGCGCCGCATCGTCGGGGAGTATGTGATGACTCTCGAAGACGCCGTCGCGGGCACGGAATTCCCGGACGTGGTCGCCCGTCGTTACGGGGCGGTCGATCCCGGCGGACTCGACGAAGGCCGCGATCTGCGGACGGCGATGAAGTCCGGCCACGCGTTCCCCTATCGTTCCCTGCTTCCCCTGCAGATCGACAACCTGCTCGCGGCGGGACGGTGTTCCTCTTTCACCCATCTCGGGCTGACGGCCGGCAAAAGCATGGGGAACATGATGGCGATCGGCCAGGCCGCGGGGGTCGCCGCGGCGCTCGCAGCCCGTCAGGACATGCGGCCCCGCGATCTGGACGTCCGTTCGATCCAGGACGTGCTGCGCAACATGGGAGTGGTTCTGTGAACAAGCCGGAACGGCCGATCCTCGCGGTCACCATGGGCGATCCTGCGGGCATCGGGCCCGAAGTCGCCGTCCGTGCCTGTGCGCGGCCGTCCGTCCGACGCTTTGCACGTCCCTTGATATTCGGAGATCCGGCGGTCATCCGGCGGGCCGCCGAAATCACGGGCGTGACCCTGCCGATCGTCGCCATCCCCTCACCCGACCGCGCGTCCTTCCGCAAAGAGGTGGTCGAGGTGATCGACTGCGCGGCCGCCGACTTGTCCGGACTGGAGTTCGGCAAGGTGCAGGCCGCAGCCGGACAGGCCGCCTACAACAGTATCGTGGCCGCGATCCATGCGGCGCTCGAGGGCACGGTGGACGGCACCGTGACCGCGCCGGTCCACAAGGAGGCGCTGAAGGCCGCGGGGTTCCGCCATCCCGGACATACCGAGATCTACGGTGCGCTCACCGGAACGCGGGACTATGCCATGATGCTGGCGGACGGGGACTTCCGCGTCGTGCACGTCAGCACGCATGTCTCGCTCCGGAAAGCATGCGACCGCGCAACGGAGGAACGGGTCTACCGGACCATCCGCCTTGCGCAGGA
>JAGOFF010000080.1 GCA_017997315.1 Clostridia bacterium | reverse complement strand
GTCGTATTTTATGTATTTACTTGAGCATTATGATCAAATTCTGATCGCTGTCTCTTACGGGTTCATACAACAGTAATTTCATTTTAACATATCTCCATACGCTCGCGCGCGTTGTATATTACACCTGTGTTACTGAATCATGTCACCCGTTCAGGTGCCCGGAAAGGAGTCCCGCCACGTCCGTGATGCCGGCCTTCGAACGCGTATTTCGGTCGATCGCGGTCGACCTGCGCACGGAGGCTTCCACATGGACGTCGGTGAAATTACGGCATACAAAAAAACCGCCGCCGGGCATAGGCCCGACGGCGGTTCGTCTACAGAGCAGCGGAAGTGTCGGCTCAAATAACCAGCGACTTCTCGGTCTCCTTGTCGAAGAGGTGGATGCGGTCCGCGTGCATCGCCATCTGGATGGACTCGCCGACCTTGGCGCGCGTGGTCGTGGGGTCGACACGGGCTGTCAGGCTGTTGTTTCCGCAGGTGAGGTAGATCATGGCCTCGGCGCCCAGCAGTTCGACGACGTCGATGTCTCCCTGGAACGTGGTGTCGGGGGAAGCGGCGACCACTTCCGGATCGTCGGAGATCGCTTCCGGACGGACGCCCATGATCACTTCCTTGCCGTCGTACTCCTTGAGGTCGCCGGTCAGGTACTTGGGATTGGTCAGGCGGATGCTGGTATCAGCGATCTTGAGCGTGACGGAATCGGCGGCGTATCCGAGCGTCGCGTTGAGGAAGTTCATCGGCGGCATGCCCATGAAGCCCGCGACGAAGATGTTGACCGGATGCAGGTACAGGTTGGTCGGGGTGTCGACCTGCTGGATGAATCCGTCCTTCATGACCACGATGCGCGTACCCATCGTCATGGCTTCGGTCTGGTCATGCGTGACGTAGATGAACGTGGTCTGGAGGCGATGGTGGAGCCGGGTGATCTCAACACGCATCTGGACGCGCAGTTTGGCGTCGAGGTTGGAGAGCGGCTCGTCCATCAGGAAGACCTTGGGGTCGCGGACGATCGCGCGTCCGAGCGCGACACGCTGGCGTTGACCGCCGGAGAGCGCCTTGGGTTTGCGGTCGAGCAGCTGTTCGATCTCGAGGATCTTGGCGGCTTCCTGGACGCGGCGCTTGATCTCATCCTTGGGAACCTTGCGCAGCTTCAGACCGAAAGCCATATTGTCGTATACGGTCATATGCGGATACAGCGCATAGTTCTGGAAAACCATGGCGATGTCACGGTCCTTCGGCTGAACGTCGTTCACGAGCCGGTCACCGATGTAGATCTCACCGTCGGAGATCTCTTCAAGGCCGGCAATCATACGGAGCGTGGTGGACTTGCCGCAACCGGAAGGACCGACAAGGATTACGAACTCCTTGTCCTCGATGTCGAGGCTGAAATCGCTGACGGCGACGACACCGCCTTCGAACCGCTTGAAGACGTTTTTGAGTGAGAGACTAGCCATACCTTTACCTCCGATGAGTCTATTGTCAGTCCGCTGGATCGCCGGCTGCAATTTCTACCTAAAAATATAACACTCCCGGTACAGGCAAACCATATGAAATATTCACCAAAAGTTGAAAGCCATATTTGGCGAAGTCCGAAGACGATTTGGCGATATGGTATGAAAAAACTCTCATACCGGCCGGCGCTCCCGTGCGTTTCCATAACCCGGCCGTCCGGGCGGACGGTTCCGGCTTCCGCATCCACCTGCACGCGCGGCCTTCCCGGCGTGATAGTATGGAACTGGATGCGGCGGATGACGCGCTCTTCTTATACCATATAACCAATCCGGCGAAAACGGCCGGCGCGATGTTCGGCGGTTTACCGATTGCTGAATGTATTTTTATACAGTATAGTGTATTTTTATCAGACGGATCGACTGATCGGTGTCCGGGCACAGGGGTCCGGAGAAAGAGGTGGCACATGGCGGCGAAAACGAGACTCGGCATCATCGGCGCAACCGGATATGTCGGTGCGGAACTGGCCCGGATCCTCGTCGGCCACGACGGATTCGAGATCGCCTGCCTGACTTCCCGCACTTACGAGGGGAAACCTTTCTCCTCGGTGTATCCTGCATTCCGCGGAATTCTGGACCTTCCCTGCGAAGCGCTCGACCTCGACCATGTCGCCGAAGAGTGCGAAATCGTCGTGACCGCTCTGCCGCACGGCGTCTCTTCCGAAACCGTCCCCCGTCTGCTGGACCGCGGTCTGCGCGTGCTGGACCACAGCGGTGATTTCCGCTACAAGGATGTTTCCGTATACGAAGCCGCCTACCGGCTTGCGCATCCGGTTCCCTCGCTGCTTGCGGAAGCGGTCTACGGCCTGCCTGAACTCTATCGGGACAAGATCGCGGATGCACGGTTGATCGGCGATCCGGGATGCTACCCCACCTGCTCCATCCTGGCGCTCGCGCCCGCTCTCAAGGCCGGCGCGGTATCCTCGGACCGGATCATCATCGACGCGGTCTCAGGCGTGTCCGGCGCCGGGCGCAAGGCGGATCTGGCGTACAGCTACTGCGAGACCGACGAGAGCTTCCGCGCCTATGGGGTCATCGGGCACCGGCACACCAGTGAAATCGAGCAGGAGCTGTCCTGTCTCGCCGGCCGGCCGGTCGTCGTCTCGTTCACCCCCCATCTCGCGCCCATGAAGAGAGGGATGCTCGCGACCGTATATGCGGATCTTGCGCCCGGGATGACGGCGGACGAACTGCACGGGCTGTACGAGGCGTTCTATGCATCCGAACCGTTTGTCCGCGTCCTGCCTGCCGGGACGTGTCCCGACACCCGGAATGTCGCCGGATCCAATCTCGCCGACGTCGCGGTCTTTGCGGACGGGCGGACGGGGCGCGCGGTTCTGCTGTGCGCGATCGACAATCTCGGCAAAGGCTCCGCCTCCCAGGCGGTACAGTCGCTCAACCTGATGGCCGGTTTCCCTGAAACCGCCGGTCTGCTCCGCCCGGGCATGATGCTGTAACCCACCTATCCGAAACATAGCAAGGAGTCGCGCCATGGATTACGACAGTCCGATTCAGAAAGCCCAGATCCTGATCGAGGCTTTGCCCTATATCCGCAGGTTGTCCGGAAAGACCGTCGTCATCAAGTACGGCGGGAACGCCATGGTGAGCGAGGAGCTCAAGAACAGTGTGATGGAAGACGTCACGCTGCTTAAGTTCATCGGCATCAATCCCATTCTGGTCCACGGCGGCGGACCGGACATCAGCGCCATGCTCAAGCGTCTGGACATCCCGTCGGAATTCCGCAGCGGTCTCCGTGTGACCGGCGGCGACGTCATGGAGGTCGCCCAGATGGTCCTGGTCGGCAAGACCAACAAAGAGATCGTTTCCCGACTGAACCAGATGGGCGCCCAGGCGGTCGGCCTGTCCGGCATCGACGGAAACCTGGTCGAGTGTGTCCGGATGACCCGTGACGCGGACGGACAGCCCCTGGACATCGGGTTTGTAGGCGAGATCACGCGGATCAACACCGCCATGCTGGAAAATCTGGCCGCAGGCGCCTATGTACCGGTCATCGCCCCGATCGGGGTCGGGCCGGACGGACAAAGCTACAACATCAACGCGGATACGGTCGCCAGCGAGATCGCCGCGGCCATTCAGGCCGAAAAGCTGATTACCCTGACCGATGTCGAAGGCGTCATGAGGATCGGTGAGGACGGCAGCCGCGAGGTCATCGCCTCGATGACCGAATCCGAGGCCCATCAGCTGATCGATGCGGGAGTCATCGCCG
The DNA here is from genome assembly GCA_017997315.1 of Clostridia bacterium. Taxonomy (GTDB): domain Bacteria; phylum Bacillota; class Clostridia; order Saccharofermentanales; family UBA5734; genus JAAYKS01. The sequence goes on along the minus strand of JAGOFF010000080.1, from coordinate 5,676 downwards.
GAGGCATGATCCCCAAGGTGCTCGGATGCCTCGATACCGTCAACCGCGGGGTCGGGAGGGCTCACATCATCGACGGGCGCATTCCGCACTCCCTCCTTCTCGAGATCTTCACCAACAAAGGCATCGGCACCATGCTCATGAAGGAGCGACGACCGTACTACCAAGGAGAGAAGATCTGAGGAGAAGCCCATCGACGACGTAAACAGGAGGACGCCCATGGATCCCAGACTGCAGGAAATCATCGGGCTGGATGAAGCCCATTACATGAACAACTTTGGAAAAAGAACGCCGGTCAGCTTTGTCTCCGGAGAAGGATGCACCCTGACGGACACGGCCGGAAAAACCTACCTCGACCTGATCGGCGGGATCGCGGTCAACGTGCTCGGGCACGCCCATCCCCGTCTGGTCGGAGCGATCTGCGGGCAGGCGTCCCGACTGATCCATTGTTCGAACCTGTACTACATCGAAAACCAGGCGAAGCTGGCCGCCCGGCTCGCCGCGCTGTCGGGACTGGACCGTGTTTTCCTTTGCAACAGCGGCGCCGAGGCGAACGAAGCCGCGTTCAAACTCGCACGGGGATACTTCTACAAAAAGGGAACCCCGCGCGTAAAAATCGTGTCCGCGGTGAACTCCTTCCACGGCCGTACGATGGCCACGGTCACAGCGACCGGACAATCCAAGTTCAGTCTCCCGTTCGGGCCCCTGCCCCCCGGTTACGTCCATATCCCTTTCAACGACATCGACGCCATGCGTACCGAGGTCGACACCGATACCTGCGCGGTCGTCATGGAGCTTATCCAGGGGGAGAGCGGGATATGGCCGGCCGATCGGAAATACATGGACGCGGTCGTCGCGCGCTGCAGGGAGACCGGCGCACTGCTGATCATCGACGAGATCCAGACCGGGATGGGCCGGACCGGACGGATGTTCGCGTACGAGCATTTCGGATTCAAGCCCGATATCGTGACCCTCGCCAAGGGACTCGCCGGCGGACTCCCGATCGGAGCCTGTCTGGCGACCGGGGAAGCGGCGACAGGTTTCGCGCCCGGGGATCACGGCACCACGTTCGGGGGCGGTCCGCTGGTCTGCGCCGCTGCGCTGGCGGTGCTGGACGAGTATGACGCCTCCGGCCTGGTCGCTCTGGCGGCATCCAAGGGAACGTTCTTCCGTGAGCGTCTGTCGGAGTGCGCCGAGAAAAGCGGAGCCATCGCTGAAGTGCGCGGCATGGGCCTCATGATCGGGATTCACTTGAAACGGCCGGTCGCCCCGCAGGTCAAGACAGCCTGTCTGGAAAAAGGCTATCTGGTATACGCGGTCGGTTCCTCCGTGATCCGGCTTCTCCCGCCTCTCATCCTCCGGGAGGACGAGATCGTCCGGTTCTGCAACGATCTCACCGGGATCCTGCAGGAGGTGGCCGGCGAATGAAACACTGCATCAGCCTGCATGATCTGACCGCGGCGGAGATCCTGGATCTGCTGGACGACGCGGACCTGCTCAAGAAACAGCTCAAGGCCGGGACGCCCCATGAGCGGCTTCCCGGCAAGACCCTCGCCATGATCTTTTCCAAATCCTCGACCCGGACACGCGTCTCCTTCGAGGTCGGAATGTACCAGCTGGGCGGACATGCGCTCTACCTCAATGCGGGCGATATCCAGCTCGGCCGCGGGGAACCCGTTCCGGACACCGCGCAGGTCCTGTCCCGCATGGTGGACGGAATCATGATCCGCACGTTCTCCCATCAGGATGTGGTCGATCTGGCCCGGTTCGGCAGCATTCCCGTGATCAACGGGCTGACCGATCTGCACCACCCCTGCCAGATCCTCAGCGACCTGATGACCATCCGCGAGCGCAAGGGAACTCTGCGCGGATTGAAGCTCGCCTATGTGGGAGACGGCAACAACGTCGCGAACTCGCTGCTTCACGGCTGCGCCAAGGTCGGGATGGACATCGCGGTGGCCAGCCCGCCGGGATTCGACTGCGATCCCGGCAGCGTGTCGGAGTCGAAGGCGGACGCCGCGCTGTCGGGCGCGCGCATCCTGCTCACCCGCGATCCCGCGGAAGCGGTGGAGGGTGCGGACGTCGTCTACACCGACACCTGGGTCAGCATGGGGCAGGAAGCGGACAAAGAGAAGCGGATCCGGCAGTTCGACGGATTCCGCGTCGATGCGGCACTGATGTCGTGCGCCCGGCCGGATGCGGTCTTCCTGCACTGTCTGCCCGCCTACCGCGGGTACGAGGTCGGCGCCGAGGTCATCGACGGCCCGCAGTCCGCCGTTTTCGACCAGGCGGAGAACCGCCTGCATGCGCAGAAGGCCGTACTCTCCGCGCTGATGGCCTGAGCATGGCCGCAGCGCTTCACGAACACCCGCACGAGCCGGTCCATGTTGACCGGGCTGTTCCGGCGGACGCCGAGGGGATCCTCGACGTCGTCCGGGCAGCCATGACGGTCTATGTCCGGGAGTCGCGGATTCCCGGAGTGGTCGACTCGCTCCGTGAACAGGTCGGCGATGTCCTGTCGCATATCGTGCAGGATGCGGTCTTTGTCGCCCGCCGGGGGAGCCGTATCGTCGGGACCGTGCGCATCTCGACCGAGCCGGACGGCTTTGCCTATCTCAGCCGGTTTGCGGTCCTGCCCGGGAATCAGTCGCTCGGCATCGGCAGCCGGCTTTTCGACGCCGCGGAAGCGTATATGGCGGAGGCCGGCATCCACACGGTCCGGCTGCATACCGCGCTGACCAACCGGAATCTGGTAAGGTTCTATGAGAGAAAGGGCTTCCGGCTGGTCGGGAGTTCCGACGACCGCGGGTATCCGCGCGGACTTTTCATCAAGGAGTTCTGATCCGGGCGTCTCCTGCGACCATGCATGGAACACACATGAAAAAGGGAATGCCTTTCCGGGCATTCCCTTTCGCTATGGTCTTTTTCCAGGTCCGTATCCGCTTTTCAGGGACGGTCCATACACTCCCTGCTTGAAGGCAGCCGCGTCCTTCCGTCCTCAGCCCTGCTTCGTTGCGTACAGGCGTTCCGCCGTCGCGGCGATGTTCGCCGCTGTCAGGCCGTATTCGGCAAGCACGTCCGCGGGTTTTCCGGACTTGCCGAAGCGGTCCTGGACCCCGACCATCGCCATGCGGCACGGTACGGTCTGCGCCAGCGCTTCCGCGACCGCGCTGCCGAGGCCGCCGATCACGGTGTGTTCCTCGGCGGTGACGATCAGTCCGGTCTCGCGCGCCGCCTCGGCCAGGATGTCCCGGTCGATCGGCTTGATGGTGTGCATATCGATCAGCCGGGCGGAGATGCCCTTTTCCTTGAGCAGTTCGACCGCTTTGAGCGACTCCTGGACCATCAGCCCGGTCGCGACGATCGTAAGGTCGTTGCCGTCGCGCAGCCGGATGCCCCGGCCGAACTCGAACGGACAGTCGCCTTCCTCGTAGACGGACTCCACGGCGAGCCGGCCCAGCCGTACGTAGAAGGGACCGGGCGTCTCAAGGACGTACTTGATGGCCAACCGGGTCTCCGTCGCGTCGCAGGGGGAGATCACGCGCATGTTGGGAAGCGCGCGCATGATCGCGATGTCCTCGACCACCTGGTGCGAAGCGCCGTCCTCGCCGATGGACAACCCGGCGTGGGATGCGCAGACCTTGACGTTGAGCGCGGGGTAGCAGATCGAATTGCGGACCTGCTCGATCGCCCGCTCGGAAGCGAAGATCGCAAACGTCGAAGCGAAGACCGTCTTGCCGCAGGATGAAAGTCCCGCCGCGGCGGACATCATGTTCGCTTCCGCGATCCCCATGTTGATGTGGCGTTCGGGGTACGCCTTCTTGAATAACGCGGTGTATGTGGATTTGGACAGGTCCGCATCCATGACGACAATGTCCGGATTCGCGCCGAATTCCACAAGCGCCTTGCCGTATGCTTCGCGGGTCGCTATCTTTGCCATGGTGGGTTATACCTCCCGTGCTGCGATCGCGGCGTCGAGCTCGCGAATGGCGGCTTCATATTCGTCGGGTTTGGGGGCGACGCCGTGCCAGCCCGCCTGATCCTCCATGAACGAGACGCCTCTGCCCTTGTGGGAACGCGCGACGACCATGGTCGGACGGCCCCGGGTCGCCTTGGCGGCCTCCAGCGCATCGAAGATCTGGTCGTAGTCATGAGCGTCGATTTCAATGACGTTCCAGTTGAATGCGCGGAACTTGTCCGCGACGTTCTCGGGATTCATGACCTCGCGGATGTCGCCGTCGATCTGCAGTCCGTTGTAGTCCAGGAACGCGCACAGGTTGTCCAGCTTGAAATGCGCGCCTGCCATCATCGCCTCCCAGACCTGACCCTCCTGGATCTCGCCGTCGCCGAGAATCGCATATACGCGGTAGTCCTTGGCGTCCAGTTTTCCCGCAATCGCCATCCCGATCGCGGCGGAGATGCCCTGGCCGAGCGATCCGGTGGACATGTCGACGCCGGGCACGTCCTTCATGCTGGGATGTCCCTGCAGATAGCTGCCGATGCTGCGGAAGCCCTGGAGGTCCGCCTCCGGGAAAAAGCCCCGGAGCGCAAGTGCGGCATACAGCGCGGGCGAGCAATGCCCCTTGGACAGAACGAAACGGTCCCGGTCCGGATTCTTCGGATCCGCGGGATCGATCCGCATCGTCTGCGTATACAGAACGGCAAGGATGTCCGTGCAGGACAGCGATCCGCCGATATGGCCGGATTGGGCCCTGTAGACCTCCTCCACGATGTGCCGACGCATCCTGGCTGCGTACAGCCCGACGTTTTTCTTTGCCTGAGCGTCCATTTCAAATCTCCTTCCGGGTCATGGCATGCCTGTTCCAGGCGGATTTTTCTGGTAGAAGTATATCACAAAACCTCAGGCTTCCCGCCGTCACAACAGGTAGTTCGCGACATCCTGGACCTGCCCTCCGCTGATGTACGCACGGGGGACGCGCCGCCCGATCAGGCAGGTCACCTCGTAGTTGATCGTGCCCATCCAGTCCGCCATTTCCTCCACCGGAATCTCGGCATCCCCCTGCCGGCCGAAGAGCACGACCTCGTCCCCGACCGATACCGGCTCGCCCAAAGCGCTCACATCGGCCATGCACATGTCCATGCAGATGCGTCCGACCAGCGGGGCCCGGCGTCCGTGGATCAGCACGGAAGCCTTGCCCGCGAGGGAACGCGGATACCCGTCCGCATACCCGATCGGCAGGGTGGCGATCGCGGACCTCTGCGGAGCGACCCAGGTCCTGCCGTAGGAGACCGGGCTCCCGGGTTCGATCTCCTTGCAGAGCACGACGTTCGCCTTGAGGGTCATCGCGGGCAGCAGCCCGTGCCCGTCCCCGCAGCAAGGCGACGGGATCATTCCGTACAGGATCAGCCCCGCGCGCACCATGTCCATGTGCATGGACGGAAAACGCAGAATGGCGGGGCTGTTGCAGACATGCTTGATCGGTATCGTGACGCCGCCGGCGTCCAGTTCCGCCAGGACCCCGGTGAAAAGCGCATACTGGCGGAGAGTGTAGGCGGTATCCGGTTCATCCGCGGACGCGAAATGCGTGAACGCGCCTTCAATGACAATATTCGGCAGAGAGGCGATCCAGCGGGTGTCGCGCACCGCCTCGAATCCGGCCAGAAAACCGACGCGGCCCATGCCGGTATCGATCTTGATATGCACGCGCACTTCCCTGT
>JAGOFF010000079.1 GCA_017997315.1 Clostridia bacterium | reverse complement strand
CAATCAAAGACTGGATCGACATACGCCCGAAAGACGGCAGGCTCAAGGACCCCGAGGCGCTGTTCACCACCCGGAACGGGACCCGGATCAGCAGCAAGATGGTCCAGTACATCGTCAAGCGCTACATCCGGCAGGCAGGACTCGATCCGGCCCGGTATTCCGTGCATAAGCTCCGGCACACCGCGGCCACCCTCATGTACAAATACGGAAAGACGGATATCCGCGTGCTCCAGAAAATCCTGGGTCATGAGAGCGTCTCCACCACGGAAATCTATACGCATGTCGACGCCGATCAGCTGCATGCCGCTGTGGAAAGCAACCCGCTGAACCAGCGGCGTCACAAAGACGCGGACGGCGCTTCCGGGAACGGCGGGATATAGCGGTTGTCCGCCGAGTCCCGATCCTGTCCCAGAATCCGGGTGAACCCGAGCGCGACCGCCCGTCCGACTACCTTCTCATACTCATAGGTCGTGATCCGCCGGCGCAGAGAACGTGCCAGCCGTTCCTCCGCGACTTCTTCGGGTCTGCCGTCCGGCATCGGCGTGTACTGGGCAAGGATCGACAGGCGCGTATCCAGCGGCAGATGACCGGCCAGCCACTCCAGAATCCGCAGGGAATCCGTATGGCATCCCGGCAGCACCAGGTGCCGGACGATCAGTCCCCTCTTCAGGATCCCGTTCTCGAATTGTTCGGGGCCGCCTGTCTGCCGCGCCATCTCCAGGATGGCCGCCCGGGCGATGTCCGGATAGTCCGGCGCGTGGCACAGCATTTCCGCCAGGCCGGGGTCCATGAACTTGAAGTCCGGGAGATAGATATCCACCAGACCGTCCAGCCTCCGCAAGGTCTCCACGGTCTCGTATCCCCCGGAGTTCCACACGACGGGCAGCCTCAGTCCGCGCCCGCGCGCCAGCCCGATCGCCGCCGCGGCGGCCGGCAGGATGTGCGCGCCGGTCACCAGATTGATGTTGTGCGCTCCCGAAGCTTCGAGCGACAACATCCGGTCCGCCAGGCCGGACGGATCCAGGCGTTCACCGATCCACGCGCGGCTGATGCTTCGGTTCTGGCAAAACACGCATCCCAGCGGGCATCCGCTGAAAAAAACCGTGCCTGAACCGCGCGTTCCGCTCAGGCAGGGCTCTTCCCACATGTGGAGACCGTGCCATGCGACCCGGACGATGTCCAGGGGCTCCGCGGCGCCGCAGAGCCCCTGGGACCGATCCGTCCTCATCCTCCCGCACCGGCGCGGGCACAACCGGCAGCCGGTGCCTGTTCCCACGTTCCCGGAAACCAGGCCGCGATCTGCGTTCAGGCGTTCTCCACAAAGCATTTGTAGGCCAGGTAGGTGTAGTACAGGTCGATTTTGCTGATCACTTCAAACGGGGCGTGCATCGACAGCACCGCCACGCCGCAGTCCAGAACCTCCATGCCTTTGTTGGCCATGATGTAGGCGATGGTTCCGCCGCCGCCGGCGTCCACCTTGCCGAGTTCCCCGGTCTGCCACGGGATGTTGCCCTTTGCGAACAGCCGGACGACGCTGGAGAAGAACTCCGCATTGGAGTCGCTCGCGCCGGACTTTCCGCGGGATCCGGTATACTTTTCCAGGCAGATCCCGCGCCCGATATAGGCGTTGTTGCGGGGATCGGACACGGAGGAGAACGTCGGATCGTATCCGTTGCACACATCGGCGGACAGCAGACGCGTGTTCTCCAGGGCTTTTGCGAATCCGAGCTCGTCGTACCCGCCCTCGGTCTTGGCGTACACCTCGGCGAGGAAGTTCTCGTACAGCCGTGAATGCGCTCCGGTATTGCCCACGCTTCCGATCTCTTCCTTGTCCGAAAGCATGCATACCGCGGTTCTCTGCGGCTTCTCCTGATCGGTCACCGCCACCAGCGCGGGAAACGCGCATACGCGGTCGTCATGTCCGTACGCTCCGATGCAGCTCCTGTCCAGACCGACATCCCGCGCGCGGAATGCCGGAACGATCTGGATCTCCGCCGTGACAAGGTCCTTTTCCTTCAGTCCGTACTGTTCGAACAGGAGGTTGAGGAATCCGAGCTTGAAGCGGGATGCCGCATCCGGATCTTCGTAGGGGATGCTTCCGACCATCAGGTTGAGCTCTTCCCCCTTGACGATGTCCGCGGACTTGCGGGCCATCTGTTCCTGTCCGAGATGCGGCAGGATGTCGCTGAATGTAAAGACCGGATCATCCGGGTCCTCGCCGATGCAGAGGGTCACCCGGGAGCCGTCCTCGCGGAAGGCCACGCCGTGGATGGCGAGCGGGATCGCGGTCCACTGGTACTTCTTGATGCCGCCGTAGTAATGCGTCTTGAAAAAGACCATGTCCCCGTCCTCATAGACGGGACAGGGTTTGAGGTCGATCCGGGGGGAGTCGATGTGCGCACCGAGGATGTTGAAACCCTCGGAAAGTGGCTTTTTGCCGACGACCGCCGCCATCAGCCCTTTTCCCCGGATGCTCGCATACACCTTGGATCCCGGCGCAAGCTTCTCCTGGCTGCCGATTTCGACATAGCCGAGTTCCTCGAGGGACTCGACGGCCGCCACGACAAACTCGCGTTCGGTCTTGCCGATGTCCAGCATCCGCATGTATTCTTCTGAAAATGCGAACGCGTGCTCCACGTCGTCCGCGCCGGCCACCTCCCACAGGTTCTTGTACTGGGCGAACAATTTGTCCTTGAGCTCTTTGCTCTTGTCGCTCTTTTCCTTAACCGCGTCCGCGGTCTCCTTTTTCTTCCTCTCAGCCATGAGATATCCTCCTCTTGCAGATGCCGTTGGTACGGGGATCATTATAATATAATGAAACGGTTCGAAACAGCCTGAAGGGCACGGAGGCATCATGTACGAGACCCATGCGCACACCCGCCCGTTTTCTCCGGACGCAAAACAGAATCTGGAAGATCTTGTGGCTGCCTCGCGGTCGATCGGTCTGGAAGGGCTGGTGGTGACCGAGCATATGGATCCGGATCTGGACAAGGGGTTGATGGTGTTTGATGTCGCGGCCTATATCCAGGCGATGGATGCCGCGCGTTCCACGCTTCCGTCCGGATTCCGGCTGCTCAACGGCATCGAGGCCGGCTACCAGCCGCATCTGGCCGAACGCTACCGGACGATGTCCGGAGAGTTTCCCTTTGACCACGTGATCGGTTCGGTCCACGCGTTGGACGGCGAAGACATCTATTTTGTCCAGGACGTGTTCGGGCGGGGGCGTGACGCCGTATACGGCGCCTATCTCGACCAGCTGTGCGACATGGCCGCGGATGGGGACTGGTTCGACGTGGTGGGACACTATGACTATGTGACCCGGTTCTCCGGATATCCCGACCCTCGTCTGACATACCGCGAACAGTCCGAGCGGTTCGACCGGCTGTTCCGCCTGATGATCGGGAACGGGAAATCCCTCGAGTTGAACGCACGCTCGATCCGCGCCATGGAGAGGATCGGGGTTCCCGATCCGATGCCGGATCCGGATGTGTTCCGCCGATACCGTGAATTGGGCGGGGAACTCGTCACCATCGGGTCGGATGCGCATGCCCCGGATGAGGTGGCGCTGTATGCCGGCCGGATCCGGGACTATCTGGCGAGCGTCGGATTTGCCCGTACGTTCGTTTTCATCGATCGGAAGCCCGTACCCGTCCCGTTCGTCTGAAGTTCAGGCGCCGCACGGCGGAAGGATGATCCCGCCCGCCACCAACGCATCCCCCTCGTACAGGACGCAGGACTGGCCCGGCGCGGGAGCGAAGACCGGCTCGTCGAATTCGACCCGGATGCCCTCCCCCGGCGGATCCATGGACTCCGCGGTGCCCCATGCCGGCTCGGCGGCGCTGCGCACCTTGGCCCGGATCCGGACGCCCGGCCGGAGCCGCTCCCTTCCCGAATAGACCGGGGACGTCAATGTCACCGCCGGCATCATCGCCTGCGATCGGGGGCCGACACGGATGGTGTTGGACGGAACGTCCATCGACAGGACATACAGGCGCTCGGTGGTCCGGACGTCGAATCCTTTCCTTTGCCCGACGGTGTAGCCGCACAATCCGCCATGGGTTCCGATCCCTTGCCCGTCGGCATCGAGGATTTCTCCCGGGCGATCCATGCCGTCCGGCAGCCCGTTCCCGGACCGGGAGCACAGAAAGCCGCGCAAGTCGCCGTCCGGCAGAAAACAGATGTCCTGGCTGTCCTTCTTCCCGGAAAGCGCTTCCCCGACGGCGGTGTTCAAACCGAGTTCCCCCGCGATGCGCCGGATCTCGTCCTTGGACCGGTCGCCAAGCGGGAAAATCACGGCGGACAACTGCTCCTGCGAAAGACGGTACAGAAAATACGACTGGTCCTTGGATCCGGATCCCGAACGGAAAAGACACAACCGTCCGGTCTCCGGGTGCCTTCCGGAAACGGCATAATGTCCGGTGGCGACGCGGCTGCATCCGGAACGCTCCGCAGCCTCCAGGAGTGCCTTGAATTTGAGGCCGGCATTGCACAGAACGCAGGGATTGGGGGTGGTGCCGGAACGGTACGCCGCAACAAACGGATCCATCACGGTTTCACGGAACCGGGACCTGACATCCAGGACGGCATGCGGGATCCCGAGTTGCCCGGCAACCGCCCGGGCATCCTCCGCAGCTTCAAATCCGCGGTCGTCGACGACCAGCGTGGCGCCTTGGACGTCATGCCCCTCCCGGATCAACAGGGCGGCCGCCACCGAGCTGTCCACCCCTCCGCTCATACCGGTCAGAATGCGCAATGTACGGCCGCTCCTTGGGCAGGTCTCAGGAATCGCCGGCCTTGACGAGGTTCTCGGCATACTCGTCGGCGTCTTCATCCAGAATGTCGAACATCTTCCGCGCCTCGGCATCCATCAGCCCATGCTTCTCGTAATATTCCTTGAGAGCCGCCTTGACCGCCTGCTCCGCGAGCAGCGAACAATGCATCTTGATCGGGGGAAGTCCGTCGAGCGCCTCCGCAACCGCTTTGTTCGTGAGGTTCAGAGCCTCCTGGACAGACTTCCCGATGATCATCTCGGTCGCCATGCTGCTGGTCGCGATCGCCGATCCGCAGCCGAACGTCTTGAACTTGGCGTCTACGATCACACCGTTTTCGATCTTGAGATCGATTTTCATGATGTCGCCGCATTTCGGATTGCCGACGGTGCCGGTCGCATCCGCTCCGACGATTTCGCCGACATTGCGGGGATGCATGAAATGATCCATCACCTTGTCGCTGTATAGTTCCATATGTCTCCTCCCGTTATTCCGCCTTGTAGAGCGGCGACATCTCCCGAAGCCGCTGCACGACCTGCGCCAGTGCCTCGACGAACGGATCGATCTCTTCCCTGTTGTTGAATTTGCCAAGACTGATGCGCAGCGAGCCATGCGCCTGCTCATGCGGCAGGCCGATCGCAAGCAGCACATGCGACGGTTCCAGTGAACCCGAAGTGCAGGCCGATCCGGTGGAGCACTCATATCCCATGCTGTCCAGCAGCAGGAGCATGGATTCTCCCTCGATATAGTCGAAGGAGATGTTCACATTGCCCGGCAGCCGCTGTGTCGGATGTCCGTTGAGCCGGCAGTGAGGGATCCGGGCCAGGATCTTGGCGATCATCTCGTCGCGCATGGACGAAAGCCGCTCTGAAGACGACTCCATTTCCGCAACCGCCAGTTCGAACGCACGCGCATATCCGGCGATGAACGGAACGTTTTCCGTACCGGCCCTGCGTGCCTTTTCCTGTCCGCCCCCGTCGAGGAATGGAGGCAGCCGCAATCCCCGCCGGATGTACAGCATGCCGACCCCCTTGGGGGCGTATATCTTGTGCCCGGTCGCGGAGAGCATGTCGACCTGCAGTTCCTTCACATCGATCGGGACGGATCCGGCGGCCTGGACCGCATCCGTATGGAACAGCACCTTCTTCTCCCGGCAGATCGCCCCGATACGGGCGATCGGCTGGATCGTGCCGATTTCGTTGTTCGCCATCATGACCGACACCAAAGTCGTATCCGGACGGATGGCGCGCCGCACTTCTTCCGGATCGACCAGGCCGTCGCCGTCCACTCCGACATAGGTGGCTTCCCAGCCTTCACGCTCGAGAGTGCGGAACGCATGTAGCACCGCATGGTGCTCAATGGCCGTCGTCACGATATGGCGGCCCTTGGAGGCGTTCATGCGCGCTGCGGATTTGATCGCCCAGTTGTCGGACTCGGTGCCGGAGGCGGTGAAATACACCTCTTCATGCGACGCGCCGATGCACGCGGCAAGGGTCTTGCGCGCGTTCTCCATGGTGATCCGCGCTTCCCTCGCGGAGCGGTACAAGGAAGACGGATTGCCATATACGCCGGACAACACCGGTATGACCGCTTCCAGAACCTCGGGCCGTACCCGGGTGGTGGCCGCATTGTCGAAATAGATCCGTTTGACTGGTTCCGCCATGTTTGATCGTCCTCTCTGTTGATTCGATAATACTTTACTTCTCCACTAGGAGATGAACGGTGACCGAGGTTACGGCTCAGGTCCCGCCTTCCGGATCCGCGGGCTTCGCATGCCCTCGTTTCCGGTCCAGCCACTCCTTGATCCGGGCCTCGTATCCGTTGGTGTACGGCTCATAGTATATAGTGCCCCGGATCTCTTCCGGCAGATACTCCTGATCGACGATGTTGCCCGCATAATCATGCGCATATTTGTAGCCGACTCCATACCCGAGATTTGCCATCCCCTTGACCGGGGCGTTCCTCAAGTGCATGGGGACCTCGCCGGTACGGCGGTTCTCGATGTCGGCGGACGCTTTCTCCAGCGCCATGTAGGATGCGTTCGATTTCGGGCTGGTCGCGACCATGACCGCGGCTTCGGCCAGCAGAATGCGGGCTTCGGGCAAGCCGACCATCATGATGCCCTGGTAGGCGGCCATCGCCACCTGCAGCGCGGACGGGTTCGCCATTCCGACATCTTCGGACGCGCAGATCAGGATGCGGCGGGCCAGGAATTCGATGTCCTCGCCGCCATGCAGCGCACGGGCCAGGTAGAACACCGCGGCGTCCGGGTCGCTGCCCCGCATGGACTTGATGAACGCGCTGATGTTGTCGTAATGGCTTTCCCCGTCGTGGTCGAAGGCGATGCTGCGTTTCTGCATGCAGTCCTGCATCACTTCCCGCGTGACATGGATCTTTCCGTCAGCGGATACCGGCGTGGTCGCCGCCGCAAGCTCCAGCGCGTTGAGAGCGATACGCGCGTCCCCGTTGGACAGGTCGGCGATCTCACGGAGCACATCGTCACCGAAATGCAGCGGATAGGCGCCCAAGCCGCGTTCCGGGTCCTGAACGGCCGCTTCGAGGATGCGCAGCACCTCGCTGCTGGACAGCGGGAGAAGCTGGAATACCGTCGAACGGGAGATCAGCGCCTTGTTCACTTCAAAGAACGGATTCTCCGTCGTCGCGCCGATGAGGATCAGCGTGCCGTCTTCCACCTGGGGAAGCAGCGCGTCCTGCTGCGCTTTGTTGAACCGGTGGATCTCATCGATGAACAGAACCGAACGTCCCGAGGGATTCAGGAACGCGTTCTGCGTGTCGCCGACCACACGCTTGATATCGGCCACCCCCGAGGTGACCGCGTTGATCCGGTGGAACCCGGTGTTCGTGGTCGCGGCGATCACCCGCGCCAACGACGTCTTGCCGGTACCCGGCGGGCCGAAGAGAATAATGGAGGACAGGCGGTCGGCCTCGATCATCCGCCGCAGCATCCGCCCTTTTCCCAGGATGTGCTCCTGTCCGACGAATTCGTCGAGCGTCCGCGGGGACATCCGGTATGCCAGCGGTTCTTTGCGCTCCGCCTCCGTCGTCAATCCAGTCGCCTCTTCCTCACACGAGGTCGGGATACAGGGGATGGCGGAGGCAGATCTCCGCGACATCTCTCAGGATCCGTTCCCGGTTTCCGTCGAAATCGTCGAGCGCAAGCCGGATCAGCCGTGCGATGATCCGCATGTCGGACTCTGTGAATCCCCGCGTGGTGACTGCGGGCGTTCCCAGCCGCACACCGCTCGTAATGGTCGGTTTCTGGGTGTCGAACGGGATGCCGTTCTTGTTGGCGGTGATATTGACCTCGTCCAGCCGGTACTGCATTTCCTTGCCTGTCACACCGGTCCGGGTCAGATCAAGAAGCATCAGGTGCGTGTCGGTTCCGCCGGAAACCAGGTCGAATCCCTCGTCGATCAGCCCGAGCGCAAGCGCCTGCGCATTCGCCAGAATCTTTTGCTGGTATTCTTTGAACTCCGGCTTGAGCGCTTCGCCGAACGCGACCGCCTTGGCGGCGATGACATGCATGAGCGGACCGCCCTGCTGTCCGGGGAACACGGCCGAATCGAGGGCCTTGGCGTATTTCTCTTTGCACAGGATCATGCCGCCGCGCGGCCCGCGAAGGGTTTTATGCGTAGTCGTCGTGACGAAGTCCGCATAGGGGACCGGATCCGGATGGAGTCCCGCGGCGACCAACCCGGCGATGTGGGCCATGTCGACCATCAGCATCGCTCCCACATCGTCCGCGATCTCCCGGAACCGGGCGAAGTCCAGCGTTCGCGGATATGCGCTCGCGCCGGCGACGATCAGTTTGGGCCGCACCTCTCGCGCGCGTGCCAGGATCGCGTCGTAGTCGAGAACACATGTGCCCGGGGTGACCTGGTAGAAATGCGCCTGGAAGTATCTGCCCGAGATGTTCTTGGCCATGCCGTGGGTCAGGTGGCCGCCATGGGAAAGGTCCAGCCCGAGGATCACGTCGCCCGGATCCAGGACGGAAAAGTACACCGCGGTATTTGCCTGTGCGCCCGAATGAGGCTGCACATTTACGTGGTCCGCCCCGAACAGCTGTTTGGCGCGCTCGATCGCGATGTTCTCGGCCACGTCGACAAATTCGCAGCCGCCGTAGTACCGCCGGCCGGGATAGCCCTCGGCGTACTTGTTCGTGAGGGGGGTTCCCAGTGCCTCCAGAACGGCCGGGCTGACAAAGTTTTCGGAGGCGATCAGTTCGATTTTGCTGCGTTGGCGTCCGATTTCCGACAGGATGGCGTTGTACACGTCCGGATCGTTTCGGAGCAGGTTTTCATAAGGCATGGGGGAAATCCTCCTGTATCAGTGCAGGCGCGGGACTCCGCGCCGGATCGGCAAAACAAGATTAATAGTAAGAGTTGCCGGCGGTTTTGTAAAGTTCGTCGGCTTCCGGCGGATCGAGTTCCGATACCGTCCCGTCCGGCCGCTCCATGAGGCAGGTGCCCCGTTCGACCGTGCCGATCGGGGTGCATTCGATCCCTTTCGCCGCCAGCGCCGCGATCAGCCCTTCGGGATGGTCGGACGCCAGAATCATGCTGCCGCTTGAAATCAGCCGGAGCGGATCGATGCCAAACGCCCCGGCGACTCCGGTTGTGGCCGGATGGACGGGGATATCCCGGATCCGGACCCGACATCCGGCGCCCGATGCGCTGCACAACTCCCACAC
>JAGOFF010000078.1 GCA_017997315.1 Clostridia bacterium | reverse complement strand
CTTGCGCAGGCGGATGTTCTTGGGAGTCACCTCGATCAGTTCGTCGTCCGCGACAAACTCCATGCTCTGCTCAAGGCTCATGATCACCGGGGTCACCAGGCGGAGCGCATCGTCCGATCCGGCTGCTCGCATGTTTGTCACATGCTTCTTCTTGCACACGTTGACGACGATGTCTTCGCTTTTGGGGCTGGACCCGACCACCATTCCCTCGTAGACCGGCTGGCCCGGGACGATGAAGAGGTTTCCCCGCTCCTGCGCGTTGTAGAGGCCGTAGGTCATCGCCTCGCCGGACTCCCAGGCGACGAGGACGCCGTGGTTGCGGATCTCGATATCGCCTTTCCAAGGCTCATATCCCGCGATAATGCTGCTCATTATACCATTGCCCTTGGTGTCGGTCAAAAACTCGGAACGGTATCCGATCAGGCCGCGGGAAGGGATGGAGAACTCCATCCGGGTATATCCTTTTTCCGGCGGATGCATGCCGGTCATCTCGGCTTTGCGCGATCCGAGTTTCTCGATCACAACCCCTACAAACTCTTCAGGAACATCGACCATGAGGGTCTCGACCGGTTCGCACGGCACGCCCTCGACCTCTTTGACGATGACCCGGGGTTTGGAGATCTGGAATTCGTACCCCTCCCGCCGCATGGTTTCCACCAGGATGGACAGATGGAGTTCCCCGCGTCCCTTGACGATGAACGAATCGGTCGTGTCGGTCGTCTCGAGACGCATGCTCACATTCGTTTCGATCTCGCGGAACAGCCGGTCGCGCAGGTGGCGCGACGTGACGTACTTGCCTTCCTTGCCCGCAAACGGACTGTCGTTTACCGAAAATGTCATGGAGATGGTCGGCTCGTCGATATCGACGAATTCCAGCGGTTCGACCGTGTCGGGCACGCAGATGGTCTCTCCGATCGAAATGTCCGGGATGCCTGCGACGCAGACGATCTGCCCGACGCCGGCTTCCTGGATCTCCTGCCGGGCCAGTCCGCTGAAGCGAAGCAGACGGACGACCTTCGCGCTGCGGACCCCCGGATCCGTATAGCAGCAGATCGCCACCTGCTGGGCCTGACGGATCATGCCGCGTTCGACCCGGCCGATGGCGATGCGTCCGATGTAGTTGTCGTAGTCGATGTTGGAAACCAGCATCTGGAGGGGCGCCTGACTGTCCCCCACGGGACAGGGGATGTGTTCGACGACGGCGTCGAGCAGGGGCAGGATGCTGCCCGTCTCGCCGTCGGGAACGGCGTTCCGGGATGCGGTGCCCTGACGGGCGGACGCGTAGATGATCGGGAAGTCCAGCTGGTGTTCATCCGCGCCCAGCTCGATGAACAGATCCAGAACCATGTCGACGACTTCGGCCGGCCGGGCGTCGGGACGGTCGATCTTGTTGATGACGACGATGGGGATCAACCGCATGGCCAGCGCCTTGCGCAGCACGAACCGGGTCTGGGGCATCGGGCCGTCGAACGCGTCGACGACCAGCAGGACGCCGTCCACCATCTTGAGCACACGTTCGACCTCGCCGCCGAAGTCCGCATGTCCCGGCGTATCCACGATGTTGATCCAGGTGTCCTTGTACACGATGGCGGTGTTCTTCGCCAGGATGGTGATTCCGCGTTCCCGTTCGAGCGCGTTGCTGTCCATGACCTGTTCCGCAACCTGCTCGTTTTCACGGAAGATGCCGCTTTGGCGGAGCATGGCGTCGACCAGGGTGGTCTTGCCGTGGTCGACGTGCGCGATGATCGCAACATTGCGGATGGATTCGATTTTCTCTGCAGGCATTGTGGTGGAATCCCTTTCTCTCCGGATCCGTACGGCTCAGGCGTTCCGTTCCCGCTCCCTCATATGGAAGCGGATCGGGGTACCCTCAAAGCCGAAACTTTTCCTGAACTGGTTCTCAAGATATCGTTCGTAGGAAAAATGCATCAGGTTCTGGTCGTTTACGAAAAGCACAAACTGCGGCGGACGCACCGACACCTGCGTCACATAGTAGATCTTCAGGTGTTTGCCCTTGTCCTGCGGGGTCGGGACCATGGCGACCGCCTCGGTCAGCAGGTCGTTGAGCATCCCGGTCGTAAGCCGGATCCCGGCTTGCGCATAGACATGGTTGATCCGCTCGAACAGCTTGTCGACGCGCTGGCCGGTGCGTGCCGAGACAAACTCGACCGGGGCGTAGGACATGAACGAGAAACGTTCGGCGACATCACGCCGGTATTTCTCCAGCGTACCGGTCTCCTTCTCGACCAGGTCCCATTTGTTGACCACCAGGATGCACGCCTTTCCGGCATTGTGGGCCAGTCCGGCGACTTTGGTGTCCTGTTCGGTGGGGCCGTCCTGTCCGTCGATCAGGATGAGGCAGACGTCCGCGCGTTCGATGGCCGCCAACGTCCGGATCATGCTGTATTTCTCGATTTCATCCTCGATGCGGCTTTTTCTGCGCAATCCCGCGGTGTCGATGATCACATAGTGGCCGTGGCGGTTGCGGAGACGGGAGTCGATGGCGTCCCTCGTCGTACCGGGAATGTCGGACACGATGGTCCGGTTCTCGCCCAGCATGTTGTTCGCCAACGAGGACTTGCCGGCATTCGGTTTGCCGATGATGGCCACACGGATGTCGGGATCCTCCTCGTCCGCGTCGTCTTCCGCTGGAAACAGATTGTATACCTGATCCAGGAGTTCGCCCATCCCGAGCCGGTGCACGGAGGAGATCGGGTACGGATCGCCCAGGCCGAGGTTGTAGAATTCATAGGCTTCCGCCGGCATGCTCCCGACCCGGTCCGCCTTGTTGACGGCGAGCACGACCGGCTTTCCGGACTTGCGCAGCATATCCGCGATATCCCCGTCTGTTGCGGTCATCCCGGTCTGTATGTCCACGACAAACACGATGACATCCGCGGTATCGATGGCGATTCCCGCCTGGATGCGCATTTCCCGGAGGATGACATCCTCGCTGTCCGGTTCGATGCCGCCGGTATCGATGATCACGAACGCGCGGCCGCGCCACTCGGTCTCGGCATACAGCCGGTCACGCGTCACGCCGGGAGTGTCGTCCACAATGGACAGACGGCTGCCGGCCAGATAGTTGAAGAAGGTCGACTTCCCCACATTCGGTCGGCCGACGACGGCGACAATCGGTTTGCTCACGGTGTTCTCCCTTCTCCGGCCATCCGGTCCAGCGTTTCCATCAGTTCCGGTGCGGTCGATCCGCAGACGACCACCTCCGCGCCGATTGCTTCTCCCAGACGCGAGGGGGTCCAATCGTCCAAAAACACATCCCGCTCGGCACGAAGCATGACATCCGGCACCAGTACGACCGCTCCGGGATCGCCCTGTATCGCGGTAGCGAGCTGATCCGCGATGTCGGCGGCGGTCAGCAGCCCGGCGACGGCGACGGTCTCACCGAAGAACCGGTTTCGCACCGCATGGGTCGTCCAGCGGAAGCCGTACAAGGCGCGGATCTCTCCTGCAAGCCGGTCGAGCATCGGTGCGAAGTCCGTACCGGTCACGGCATGAATCGACGGCAGACGGTCCGACGCGCGCGCCGTGACGCCCGCCGCGCGCCGCCGGGTGATTTCCCCCTCCAGTTCGAGGGCAAAGAGCGGGGCCATTCCGACGCCGTTCTCGAGCTGCGGAAAATCTTCATACTCCCCGGCATCGGGCAACGGCCGGCCGGCACGCAGGTACATCTCGTCCGATGCGTAGACCGTCCGTGAACCGCGTTCCGCCAGGAGACGCTCCTGCCAGCTCCGCACTTCGTCCAGGACACGCCCGGCGTCCGACGGACTGAACGGATGCAGTTCGGGCAGCCCGTTCTCGTCCCGGTACCGTGTCAGGCCGACCGGAACGACCGAGATGGACGACAACCGGTCCCCCAGACTCAGCAGACCCTGCAGCGTCTCCTCAAGCACCCTGCCGTCGTTGATCCCCGGAACCAGGACGATCTGGATGTTGACCGAAATCCGGCTCTCGGTGATCCGCCGCAGCCGTTCCAGGATGTCGCCCGCGAACCGGTTGTTCATCATCGAGCAACGGACTTCGGGCGCCAGCGCATGGACCGATATGTTCATCGGGGAAAGCCGGTATCCGATCAGACGGTCGAACTCGGAATCCGAAAGATTGGTCAACGTGACATAGTTGCCCGACAGAAAGGACATCCTCAGGTCGTCGTCCTTGAAATACAGGGACGGCCGCATCCCGCGGGGAAGCTGGTCGATGAAGCAGAAAACGCACCGGTTTGTGCAGGTACGGCACGTGTCCATCAGTTCACTGTCGAAAAGCAGTCCGATGTCCTCGTCCTCGTCCTTTTCGATAATGTATTCCTGAACTCCGTCCGCCGTCCGGACCGTGATCGAAACCTCATCCGCCGCCATTGCGGTCCGATAGTCGAACACATCGACCACCGGCGCCCCGTTCACCAGCAGAAGCTCGTCGCCCGCGGCGATGCCCAGCCCGGCGGCGATCCCGCCGGACTCGACATCCGCGATGCGATGGACATTCTTACCGTTCAACGGCCTGTTCCCCCGTCTCCCGGAAAACAAAGAAAAACAGCGAGCCAGGTACGCCCCGCTGTTTCCTCACTGCTCCCGGCGAAAAACCGAACTCCCGGCGCGGGCCGGGGATCCGATCAGGACTTTTTCGCTTCCGGCTGGACGACAACCGCCCTGCCGGCATAAAATCCGCAGGATTTGCAGACCTTGTGCGGCATTTTCAGCGTATGGCACTGAGGGCACTCGACCAGGGTGGGAACGGTGAGTTTCCAGTTGGCGGAGTGGGAACTGCGGGTCCGGGCCTTGGACCATTTGCGTTTCGGGACTGCCATGTTGCGTTACCTCCAATGCTGGTGCAGAAAACGGTCTGCCGTTGTACTATAGTAGGTTTTTCAGTTTTCCAAACGGGTTCCTGTCCGGATCCTGTCCCTCAAGGCACCCGCACGGGTTTTTGTTTCGATCCGCGCCGCAGACCGGGCAGAGTCCGGCGCAATCCGGGCGGCACAACTCGCGGATGGGCAGCGCCGTCAAAAGGTTCTCGCGGACCGCTTCGGAAACGTCCACAGTGTAGTCGTCATACACGTAGGTCTCGTCTTCGCCGCTTTCCTCCGGTTCCGGTTCCGTGGTCCGTTCCCCGGGATTCGTCCGCAAAGACCGGTAGGTCTCACGGATCGGAATGCGGATCGTCCGCAGGATCGGTGTCAGGCAGCGCGCGCACAGTGCGCCGTACTCCGCGGACACCTCCCCGGTCAGAACCAGCAGACCGTGTCCCGCGTTCTGGATCGAGCCGCTCAGCGTCACCCGCGAAGCCGGATCGAATGTGAACCCCGGAAAGTCCAGTCCCACATCGTTCGGTGCAGCCACGGCTTCCGCTTCCATGACCGCGCCGGTGGTCCGGGATATGGCCTTGATATCGAATCTCATCCTTATCCTCCACAGACGCGAATGATATTATCCATCATCACCCCCGCCTTGTCAACCGGCTGTCCGGTCACGCCGCCATGGGCGGAGCATGCCTGAACACACCTCTGTCACGATCCAGTCCGCCGCACGTCCACGTGGATGCGCGTATTCATATTGTGCTGGTTTCCGAAGTCGATGGTGTAGCTCAGATCGATCTCCCCGCCCTCTTCGGTGATCCGGGAAGCGACGCGGTGCGTGGACAATCCGACGTTGATGATCCCGTACGGGGTGGTCATGCTGGTCAGGTGCTGCTGCCCCTCGCTGAAGTGCATGCGCATGACCGCGTCTCCCTGGCGCACAAGCGAAACCGAGCCGTCGTCCGCCACACGGATGGTCGTGGTGGTCCGGGTCATTCCGGACTCGGGACTCTCCCGGTACAGAAACACCCAGGCATCCTCCAGACGCACCATGCGGCCTTCCGTCGTCAGACGGACGGCCTCCGGGCGGTCGTTGCCCTCCCACTGTGCGCTTTCGATGGTCAGGATCGCGTTGTCCTCGTCCATGGATCCCCCGTGAGCGGATCGTGCAAAAACGGGAACCTGCCGGTTCCCGTCTTTGCCCGTCTGGTGCCCAGAGCCGGAATCGAACCAGCGACACGGGGATTTTCAGTCCCCTGCTCTACCAACTGAGCTATCTGGGCGAATGTCGGCCGGATCATCGCTGATCCGGCCGAATTTTGGCGACGCAGAAGGGGCTCGAACCCTCGACCTCCAGCGTGACAGGCTGGCATTCTAACCAACTGAACTACTGCGCCATATTGTATGGTGGGAGTTACAGGACTCGAACCTGTGACCCCTTGCTTGTAAGGCAAGTGCTCTCCCAGCTGAGCTAAACTCCCTTTGAAAAGCCTGCCGTAACAAGCGGCAAGTAAGAATATAATGGAAAAGCACTGGCTTGTCAACGAGCAATTTCGTTGTCATCCCGCGTGTTTTCAGGCATTTCCGGCTGCTCCATCCCATCGGTTCCGAACAGTCGGCAGGCGTTGTCCCAGGTTAGTTCCGCCGCTTCATCCAGGCTGCATCCGAGCAGTTCACCGAAGCGGCGCGCGACCTCGATCACGTAAGCGGGCTCGTTCCGGCGGCCGCGGTGCGGTTCCGGCGCCAGATAAGGGCTGTCCGTCTCGATCAGCAGCCGGTCCCGCGGTACGGCACGTATCACGTCGGGTGCCTTGCGGGCGTTTCGGAACGTGACCGGGCCGTCGAAGCCCAGGTAGAATCCCATCGCGATCAACTCCCTGGCTGTTTCCACACTCCCTGAAAAGCAGTGGAAAGCCCCGGGGATCCCGCGCCGGCCGCCCAGTCCCGCGGTCCGTCCGGGGGCGACCCCAAAGGAGCGGAGAACCGACATGCAGTCCTCCAAAGCATCCCGCTCGTGGATGACCACCGGCAGACCATACGCCGCGGCCAGTTCCAGTTGAGAGCGGAACGCCTCCCGTTGCGCGTCGCGCGGGGACAGGTCGTAGTGGTAGTCGAGTCCGATCTCGCCGATCGCGACGATCCTCGCGCCCGCCGGCCCGTCCAGGAGCGCGCGCAGACCTTCGAACGCGGCGGCGTCCGCCGACGAGGCATCGTGCGGGTGGATGCCGACCGTGCACCATATGTCGGGAGTCCGATGTCCCGCATCCGGTCGCGGGCGCGATGCCAGCAGGCATGAAGCCCGGGAGGACTCCAGGTCGCTGGAAGCCTGGATCAGGCGGCGGACCCCCACGTTCCAGGCACGCTCGAGAACCTCGTCGAGATCTCCGGCAAACCGGTCGTCGTCGAGGTGGGCATGGGTGTCGAACAACCGGGGCATACCGGTTTCCTCAGCAGACCGGACTGCCGGGCGGGACGTCCCCGTCGACGGTCAGGATCCGGCTGCGTCCGTCCGCGTCCTCGACGGCGAGCAGCATTCCATGAGAAAGCACGCCGCGGATCTTGCGTGGTTTCAGGTTGACGACGAGGATGACGGTCTTGCCGACCATCTCCTCCGGCGAGTAAGATTCCGCGATACCGGAAAGGATCGTCCTTCGCTCCGTGCCGATGTCGGCCAGTGATTTCAAGAGCCGGTCGGATCCCGCCAGCCTCTCGCAGGAGACGATCCGTCCCGCCACCAGCTTCACCTTGGAGAAGTCGCCGTACTCGATGGTCGCGTCCGACGCGGACGGTTCGGCGGGCGTCGGCACAGCGGCCGGCGCGGCGGCCGGTGCGGCAGGCGCAGGGGTCGGAGCGGCAGTCGCGGCAGGGACGGCAGGACCCGGCAATGCCGCGTTGAGCGCCGCGAGTTCGGCCTCCGGATCCAGCCGGGGGAACAGCGGAGCCGCCTTGTGCACCCCGTCGGGCGCGTCGTACCGGCCGAACGAACCCGCGGAGTCCCACGTGGTCGACGGGCCGGCCGGGACGCCGAGGGTCTCGAGGATCCGGGACGCGGTACCCGGCATGAACGGCTGCAGGAGGATCGCAATGATCCGCAGGCTTTCAGCCAGGTTGAACAGTACCCGGGCGAGACGCGGGCGTGCGGCCTCGTCGCGTGCCAGGATCCACGGTGCGGTTTCGTCGATGTATTTGTTGCTGCGCCCCACAACCTTCCAGATTTCCGTCAGGGCGAGACTGAACTGGAGCCGTTCGACATGCGGTTCGACCCGTGCGCGCAGTCCTTCGCACAGTGCGGTCAGATCGTCGTCCGCGGGATCGGGCAAGGTATCCTGCGGGAGCTTTCCCCCGAAGTACCGTTCGATCATGGAGACCGTCCGGCTGACGAGATTGCCCAGGTCGTTCGCCAGGTCGGAGTTGATCCGGTTGACCAGCGCTTCGTTGGAGAATACGCCGTCCTGTCCGAATGTAACCTCGCGCAGCAGGAAATACCGGATCGCATCCACTCCGTACCGGCTGCACAGGACGACCGGATCGACCACGTTCCCTTTGGATTTGGACATCTTGCCGTCCTGAAGCAGCAGCCATCCGTGTCCCAGGATTTTCTTGGGCAGCGGGAGGCCGAGCGCCATGAGGATGGCCGGCCAGACGATCGCGTGGAAGCGGACGATTTCCTTGCCGACCAGATGGATGTCGGCGGGCCAGAACCGGTCGAAACCGTCGGCCGGATTGTCGGGCCACCCCATGGCGGTGATGTAGTTGCTGAGAGCGTCCACCCACACGTACACGACATGCTTCGGATCGAACGGAACCCGGACGCCCCAGTCGAACGTGGTGCGCGATACGCACAGGTCCTCCAGGCCGGGTTTGAGGAAG
The DNA here is from genome assembly GCA_017997315.1 of Clostridia bacterium. Lineage (GTDB taxonomy): Bacteria > Bacillota > Clostridia > Saccharofermentanales > UBA5734 > JAAYKS01. Next base: position 857 of record JAGOFF010000078.1, on the reverse strand, counting down.
TTGGCGATCATCTCGTTGGCCCGGGTCGCCGGCTGCAGGAATTCCGGATTCTCCTGCAGATGCCGGATCAACGCGTCCTGATACTTGGAAAGGCGGAAGAAGTAGGCTTCTTCCGTGGTTTTCTCGACATCCCGCCCGCAGTCCGGGCACTTGCCGCCGACCAGCTGGGTCTCGGTCCAGAACGACTCGCACGGGGTGCAGTACCAGCCGCTGTAGGCTCCCTTGTAGATGTCGCCCTGATCGTACAGCTGCTGGAAGATGCGCTGGACAGCCTTCTCGTGCTGGACGTCGGTGGTCCGGATGAACCGGTCGTACGACACGTCCATGAGCGTCCACAGATCCTTGATTCCGGCCACGATGCCGTCCACGTAGGCTTTGGGGGATACGCCGAGCGCCTCGGCCTTGCGCTGGATCTTCTGGCCGTGCTCGTCGGTACCCGTGAGAAACATCACATCGAAGCCCTTGAGCCGCTTGTACCTCGCGACGGTGTCCGCCATGACCGAGCAGTAGGAGTGCCCGATATGCAGCTTGTCGCTGGGGTAGTAGATCGGCGTTGTGATATAGAACGTGTTGGACATGAGGTACCTCCCGGGCGTGTTCCTGCCAGTATAGAATAACGATTTCCGATTATCAATTCGCTTCCGGACCGCTGTCCCGGATTTCCAATGCGAGCGAATAGGCATCCCGCCGCGGCATCCCGGTCTCCCGGGACACGGTCTGCGCAACCTCGCGCACCGGCTTCCCCTGCGCCAGCAGCGAGGCGGCGAGCGAGCGGGCGGAAGCGTCCCGGCCCGGATCCGCGCCGGACTCAGGATCGTCCGGCTGAACGCGTGCCGTGTAGGCCGCCAGTCCTTCAA
>JAGOFF010000077.1 GCA_017997315.1 Clostridia bacterium | reverse complement strand
GTCCGGTGATGTAGTCCTCGGTCCGCTTGTCGCGCGGGGAGGAGAACATCGCGGCGGTCTCTCCGAACTCCACGACCTCGCCGTGGAGGAAAAACGCGGTCCGGTCGGAGATGCGGCCGGCCTGCTGCATGTTGTGCGTCACAATAATGATAGTATAGTGCTCTTTGAGTTCGGTCATGAGATCTTCGACCTTGTCCGTGGAGATGGGATCGAGCGCCGAAGTCGGCTCGTCCATCAGCAGGATCCCGGGCCCGACCGCGAGCGCACGCGCGATGCACAGCCGCTGCTGCTGACCGCCGGACAACCCGAGCGCGTTTTTCCGGAGCCGGTCCTTGACCTCGTCCCAGAGCGCCGCGCTTCGCAGGCTTTCCTCCACGATGCGGTCGAGTTCCGCGCCCTTGGGGATTCCATGGATCCGCGGGCCGTAGGCGACGTTGTCGTAGATCGACATCGGGAACGGATTGGGCTTCTGGAACACCATGCCCACTTGCTTGCGCAGGCGTGTGACGTCGGTCCCGGGGGCGTAGATGTCGTGCCCCGCGATGCGGATCGTGCCGGAGAGCCGGACCCCGTCGATCAGGTCGTTCATCCGGTTCAATGTGCGCAGGAACGTCGATTTGCCGCAGCCCGACGGGCCGATGAGCGCGGTGATCTCCTTTTCCCGGATGTCGAGAGTGATGTCGCGGAGCGCCTGTGTGTCCCCGTACCACAGACTGAGGTCCCGCGCGGTGACCTGTGCGTCGGACGGCGCGGGATCCGGACGGGTTTCCGCGGCCTGCCATTCCATCAGCAGCCTCAGGGGAATCCGTTCTTTTCGGGTGGCGGTCAAGGTGTCCAGCGCTGTCACCGATCCTTTCATGAAACTTCCTAGCGGGCAATGCGGCGGGAAGCCGCCTGGCTTCCGTCCGCCGACACGGGTATGGCCGCGATCCACCGGCGGGCACCTTCATCCTATTCCCTGTGCGTTAAGGGATCGTAAACGGGTGTTGAGGGTTACGTTAACCCAGCAAATTGACAGATACGCAAACGCGCTAGGCGTTTGGGGTTACGTTAACCCCGTGCACTAACTGACACCCATTCACCCCTGCCTTTTGGATACGTTATCCCCTTGATGTTTCCGGATGCACAAACGTGCTGGGGGATTGGGGATGTGGTAACCCCTTGACTTGGCTGAGACTAAGGCACTCCTGGAGACCGGGAATGCAGCAATCCCTTGAACAGACAGAAAGCCCTACGAATCATGCAGCCCCGCATTCACCGTTGTCGCTTGGGCAGGGATTCGCCCCGTGAATATGCAGACTCGAATTCAACCTCAGTATCCGGCAAGGTTACCGCATGTACGGATGATTCCGCAGGCACCCTGGCGGTTTGAGTTCGCGTCCATCCCATGTGTGGTCGGACATGTGAACTCCCTGGATGGCCAAGCTGCAAGATGATCCAGTAATCCAATTTGATGCGATGAATGGGTATACGTGCAACCTTTGAATATGTATGCACGTAATCACGCCGGGACAGTCTGCCGGTTCTCATCCAAATCTGCCGGTGACGTAGTCCGCTGTGCGCGGGTCGGACGGGTTCGAGAACAGCTCTTCGGTCCGGTTGAACTCCACGACCTCCCCGGACAGGAAAAACGCGGTCCGGTCGGAGATCCGGCTGGCCTGCTGCATGGAGTGCGTGACGATGACGATCGTGTACCGCTCCTTCAGCTTGTCGACCAGGTCCTCGACCTTGTAGGACGACACCGGATCCAGAGCGGAGGTCGGCTCGTCCAGCAGCAGCACGTCCGGTTCGAGCGACAGGCTGCGCGCGATGCACAGCCTCTGCTGCTGGCCGCCGGACAGCGCGTACGCGTTCTCGCGCAGCCGGTCCTTGACCTCGTCCCAGAGCGCGGCGTCGCGCAGGCACCGCTCGACGATGCCATCCAGCGTCCGGCGGTCCCGGATCCCGTGCCTGCGCGGTCCCAGCGCCACGTTTTCATAGATCGACTTGGGAAACGGGTTGGGCTTCTGGAACACCATCCCGACTTGCGTCCGCAGGTGCTCCACTTCGATTTCGCGGGAGAAGATGTCCTCCCCGTGGTACAGCACGGAGCCGGTGATCCGCACCGACGGAATCTGCTCGACCATGCGGTTGAGCACTTTGACAAACGTCGACTTGCCGCACCCCGACGGGCCGATGACCGCGGTGACCTCGTTTTTGAGGATGGGCAGCGTGACGTCGCGCAGCGCCGGGTCCGGGCCGTACCACAGGTTCAGGTTCCGGACGTCGAAAACTGCCTCGGGAGCGGGGGGCGGGATGAGGGCGGTGCGGACGCCTGCCGCGATGTTCACGTTGTCCATATCAAAGTTTCCTTTGCTGGCGGTTGCGGATGACGATGGCCACGGAGTTCATGAGAAACAGCAGCACAAGCAGCACGATGCTGGTGGCGGCGGCGAGATTCGCGTACTCCTTGGTGAGCACCGCGTCCAGGGTCCAGTAATAGATCTGGATCGGCAGGGCGGTAAAGTTGTCCATCAACCCGTTCGGAATCCGGAGGATCAGCGCCGGAACCCCCAGGACCACCAGCGGCGCGGTTTCTCCGATCGCGCGCGAGAGCGCCAGGATCGTACCGGTCATGATGCCGGGCAGCGCGGACGGGAGCACGACGCGCCGGATCGTTGTCCATTGGGTCGCACCGAGTGCGTACGACGCGTCCCGCAGGTAGTTCGGCACCGCCTTGATGGCCTCCTGGGCCGCGACGACGATGATCGGCAGTACCAGCAGCGACAGCGTCAGCCCGCCCGCCAGGATGCTCGCGCCCAGCCGGAGCAGCCGGCTGAACACGGTCAGGCCGAGCAGCCCGAAGATGACGGACGGGACACCGGCGAGATTGGCGATATTGGTCTGGATCAGGGTGTGCAGCCGGCCCTTGGGCGCGTACTCCTCGAGGTAGATCGCGGTGGCGACCCCCAGCGTCACCGTGACCGGGACCACGACCGCCATGAGCAGCACCGAGCCCATGATCACGCCGTAGATCCCGGCCTTGTCCGGATTGATCGAGAGTTTGCCGGTCAAAAACGGCAGGTCCAGCCATCCGACGCTCTGCTGGACGATCCGGAACAGCAGCGTCCCGAGGACGACGAACACCAGGAGCGTGGACAGGAGGAACAGCCGGCGAACGAGCCGGTTGATGCGGATCCGCCGCTTGAGCCGCCTGCGGGCGAGGTCGGAACGGAAGTACGACATGTCAGTACACCTCCCGGTAACGGCGGGATATCCAGTGCGCCGCGAGGTTGAGCAGCAGCGTGAACACGAAGAGCAGCAGACCGACCGCGTACAGGCTGTAGTACCCGAGCGTGCCGCTGCCCGCGTCCCCGCTGGTGAACTCGACGATGTAGCCGGTCATGGTCTGCATCGATTCGCGGATGTCGAACGTGAAATTCTTGGAGCTCCCGCTCGCGATCGCGACGATCATGGTTTCGCCGATCGCGCGTGAGATGCCGAGCGTGACCGAGGCGACGATCCCGGACAATGCCGCGGGCACGACGACGTGCAGCGCGGTCTCGAGACGGGTCAGCCCGAGCGCCAGCGCGCCGTCCCGGATGCTGGCCGGCACCGCGCGCATGGCGTCCTCCGACAGCGACGTCACCATCGGGATGATCATGATCCCCATGACGATGCCCGGACTGAGCGCGTTCTTGGCGCCGAGCGACGGGATGATCTCCTTGAGCAGCGGGGTGACCAGCGAGTAGGCGAAGAATCCGTAGACGATGGTCGGGATGCCGGCCAGTACCTCGATCACGGGCTTGAGAAGCCTGCGTGCGCGCTCGGACGCGAATTCACCCAGGTAGATCGCGGTGGTCAGCCCGACCGGAGTCGCCACCAGCATGGCGATCAGCGAGGTGATGACCGTGCCGTTGATGAGCGGCAGGATGCCGAAGGACGGATCCGCGGCGAGCGGCGCGAGTTTCGTGCTGAAAATCTCCCGGAGCGGGACCTGCCGGAAAAACCGGGCGGCGTCGCCGACAAGAGTCGCCACGATCCCGAACGTCGTGACGATCGAGATCGAGGCGGCAGCCAGAAAGAGGGTCGGGATCCACCGGTTGAACCGGCGGCGTTTCAGCGGAGCGAACCCGTTGTCCTGGGGCGTAAGGGTCGGATCCATCGTCAACCCACCTTGCTCAGCCGGGTCAGGTATTCGTCGTACATGGCTTTCGGCAGCGGGGCGAAGCCGCTGGCGCCTGCGAGCTCAGGAGCGCCGGTCGAGACGATGTACCTGGCGAAGTCCAGGACCTGCGGCTTCTCGGCGGCGTGTTTGAGGTTCAGATAGGTGTACACGGGCCGGGTGAAACCGGCATAGGGCAGATCCATTCCGATGGTCTCCATCGTCGGGGCGACGGCGCCGGAACCGAAGTCGACCTTGACCGCGGTCAGCTTGTCGGTGTTGCCGGCGTAGTAGCCGTACCCGAAGAAGGCGATCGCATTGACGTCGTTGCTCACCAGGTCGACCAGCGTGGAGTACTCCTGCTGCAGGTTGACCGTCTTGACCATGTCCGCCTTGCCCAGGATGGTTTCGTGGAAGAACTCATACGTGCCGTGGTTCTCGTTGGGGCCCATGAACTTGATTTCCTGGGACGGCCAGGCGGCGCGGATGTCGGACCACAGCACTTTGTCGTCCGCCTTGTGTTTACCGGAGAGGTACATGTCGATGATTTCCTGCCGGGTCATCTCGGCCGCCCAGGTGTTGGCCTTGTTGATGACGAAGGTCAGGCCGTCGTAGGCAAGCGTGATCTCCATGACGTCGGTCTTGTAGTCGATCCCGGCAGCCTCCAGCTGGTCGATCTCTTCCTGCTTGATTTGGCGGGAGGCGTCCGACAGGTCGGTCTCGCCGGGGATGAATTTCTTGAAGCCCGCGCTGGATCCCGCGCGTCCGACCTGGACGTTGACGTCCGGCTGCGCGTCGGTCATGTATTGTTCCGCGATGTTCGCCATCAGCGGATACACCGTGCCGGAGCCGTCGATGACGACGTCCCCCTCGAGCGCCGCCGCGGCGGTGGTCGAGCCCGGAACGGTCGTGCCCTTCGTGGTCGTGGCGCCCGGAGTCGCGGTGCCCGCGCAGGCGGCCGCCGTCATGCCGAGACTCAGGACGAGTGCGATTGCGGCGATTTTTTTGAACATCGTTCTTTCCTCCTGTATTCGCCGCTTCTCTCATCCCGCGGCGTGATGGTCTTCTCTCTTGTCCGCCCTGATTGTAGACGCCCCTGTTAAACGGAACGTAAGCGCTCTGTTAGGAGTGTGTTAGGGCGTCCCGGCCGGAGCGGTTCCGTCGGGAGGTTGCGCAAAAACGCTATGCTATAATGACAGGAAAGGCCGGGCGGACCCGGCCGCGGGGGGTGTCCGATACGATGCCGCAGAGTGTGCTGAACATCCTGATCCCCTTCTACAATGAAGAAAAGCAGATCCCCGTCACCCTGGCCGAAGTCCGGCGGGTGATGGAGGCGTCCGGCGAGACCTACACGGTCGTCGCGGTCGACGACGGTTCGTCCGACGGCACCTGGGCCGCGATCCGGTCCGCGTCTTCCGCGGATCCGCGGGTCCGGGGTCTCCGGCTGTCCCGCAACTTCGGCAAGGAATCCGCGCTGTGCGCCGCACTCGACGCCGCGGACGGGGACGCGGTCGTCGTGATGGACGGCGACCTGCAGCATCCGCCCCGCCACATCCCCGAAATGGTCCGGCTGTGGCGCGAGGACGGGTACGACGTCGTCGAGGGCGTCAAGTCGGACCGCGGTCGCGAGAGCCTGGGATCAAAGCTGTCCGCGAAGCTTTTCTACGGGATGTTCCGCCGGTTGGCGGGCATCGACCTCCGGGGCGCTTCGGACTTCAAGCTCATGGACCGCAAGGTCGTGGAAGCCTGGCGCCGCCTCCCCGAGCACGAAACGTTTTTCCGCGGGATGTCCGCATGGCTCGGTTTCCGCCGCGCGACGATCCGGTTCGAGGTCGAGGAGCGGACAGTCGGGACGAGCAAATGGTCGCTCGGCCGGCTGCTCTCCCTGAGCCTGCAGGCCATCGCCTCCTTCTCGGCCCGGCCGCTGCAGGCGGCGTCGACCGTCGGGGTGCTGCTGGTTTTCCTGGCGGGCATCCTCGCGGTCCAGACCCTCGTCAACTGGCTGCTCGGCAACGCCGCAAGCGGCTTTACCACGGTCATCCTCCTCGAGCTGCTCATCGGCGGCTGTGTCCTGCTCAGCCTCGGACTCCTGGGCGTCTACATCGCGCGCATCTTCTCGGAAGTCAAAGGGCGCCCCCGCTATATCGTTTCGGAAACCGCCGGACGGCCGGACGGCGAGGAAACGCCGCACGGACCGGACGACAGGCGACGTTGACGCGAACGCCGCCGGGCTGGGGGGAATCGAATGCTGGCCATCCTGTATCTGCTTCTGGCGGTGTTTTTTGGCGACCGGCTGCGGCGGCTGCTGCTGCCCCCGGCGCGGGAGCTGTACGCGGGCATGACCTCCCGCGGGGTGTCGGACGTGCCCGCCTGGCTGTTCGACCTGCCCGCGGCCGTCGTGATGGGGCTCCCGCCCGCGATCGGGCTCACGTATGCGGCCGCCGCGATCCTGGCGCGGATCCCGGGCCTGATCGGGCTGGCCAATCCGCTGCTGCCCGCCAACCTCGTCGCGATGCCGCTGCTTTTCATCCTGTCCCTCGCCATGACCGGCCGGCTGCGCGACCGCGCCTCGACGCTCCGGATGGTCGCGCGCCCGGGCGACACGCCCCCGGACGATCCCCATGAACGTCCCTCCGGCCGCTTCCTGCGCGAGTCCGCGGGGTACCTGTGCGTCATGGCCGCGTTCCTGCTGTTCGGACTTTGGCTCATGCGGATCAGCCTGTACGTGGACGGAAACCAGCTGCACGCGGGGTACAGCGTGTTCTCGGATTTCGCGCCGCACACCGCGCTCGTAAGCTCGTTCGCGCGCGGGGCGAATTATCCGACCCAGTACCCGCACTTCCCGATGGACGGGATCCGCTACCACTTCCTCTTCTATTTCCTCTGCGGCAACCTGGACTACCTCGGCCTACCGATCGATTGGGCCATCAACCTCCCGAGCCTGCTCGGGCTGGGCTCGTTCACCACGCTGCTGGGACTGCTCGGCATCCTGCTCACCGGGCGGCGGGCCGCCTTCCTGGCCACCCCCGCGCTGTTGTTTTTCCGCTCCTCGCTGGCGGTCTTCACGTTTGTCCGGGACCGGCGCGCGGCGGGCGACACCCTGGTCGGAGCGATCCGGGCGATCGGCCGGTCGACGGTGTTTCTCGGCGGCACCACACACGAGGAGTGGGGATTGTTCAACCTCAACGTGTTCGCCAATCAGCGGCATTTCGCGCTTGGGCTCGCGATAACGGTCTTCCTGCTGTTCCTGTTTCTGCCGCTGCTGCGGACCGGGCTGCGCGCGCGGCATCCCGAGGACGGCCGGCGTCCGCGCATCCTGCGGCTCGAGGGCTGGCTGTTCCCGTCCTGGCGGCTCTGCGCAGCGGCGCTGCTGACCATCGTCGCGCTCCCCTATCTGCATGGTTCGGCGCTGGTCGCGTCGCTGCTCATGCTCGCGGTGGCCGCGGTATTCTCCGCGGGACGGCTCCAGCACCTGCTGGTCGCGGCCGCTGGGATCGCGTCGGCGCTCGTGCAGGCGAGGTTTTTCTCGGGTGGTGCCGAAAACGTCGCGGCGTTCCGTCTGCAATTCGGATTTCTGGCGGACCCTCCGACCGTGTGGGGCGTCCTCGCCTACTGCATCGAGCTCTACGGGGTGGCGTTCTTCCTGATGCTGCTGCTTCCGTTCGTCCAGCCCAACCGGTTCCGCCGTGTCACTTCGGTCGCTTTCCTCGTCCCGTTCGTGTTCGCCTTTGCGGTGACGCTCACCCCGGACGTGACCGTCAACCACAAGTACCTGATCCTCTCGGTCGCACTGTCCAATCTCCTGATCTTCGACCTGCTCGCCCGGATGTGTGAAAAGCCCCGGCTCCACCCGATGGCGCGCCGGGTGGACCTCGAGGAGGGCCGTCCGGAGGGGTCCGGCTCGCTGATCGGGCTGCCTGCGCTCCGCGCCCGGCTCGCCGCGACCGGGATCGGCCGGATCGCGCTGGAGCATACGACCCTGCTCCGGAAGGTCTGGGTATGGGTCCGGCGGACCGCGGTCGTGGTCCTGGTGCTGTTCCTGACCGTATCCGGGATCGCGGATGCGGTCGTGTTCGCCCGCATCAACCGCAACACCGTCTCCATGGACCTCGCTTCCCCGGTCACCGAGTGGATCATGGAGAACACGCGCCCGGACGAGGTGTTCCTCACCGATACCTACGCGTATGACGAGTTTTTCTACAGCGGACGCATGGCGTACTACGGACACGCCTACTACGCCTGGTCCGCGGGACACGACACCGGGGCACGGGACAGCCTGTACCGGCAGCTGATGGACGGGTGCAACGGCGACTACAACACCTTCCGGGCGCTGTGTCTCCAGGAGGGGATCTCGTACCTGCTGGCTACGGACTCGCTGCGCAACGATCCGGGCAGCGGATACGACGACGCGTTCTTTGCGGAAAACTTTCCGGTCCTCGTCCGGTTCCCGGCCAAATCGAATGCGGTGATCTATGACCTGCGGTAATTACGCCAGCAAAGCAGGCGAAGGCTCTGCCGGCAGCGCTGTCGGCGGCAGTGGTTCCGTCGGAAGCGTGGGGCACTTCAACCAGATCGCGGAGGAATGGGCCCGGCTCGCAACGATCCCCGACGGGGTCGGCGAGGCGGCCCTGGACGCGCTGGACCTGTCCGCGGGGAGTTGCGTGCTGGACGCGGGATGCGGTACCGGACCGCTGTTTGCGGCGCTGCTGGACCGGATCGGGCCGGACGGGCGCGCGGTCGGGCTGGACCCCGCCCGCAGGATGCTCGCGATCGCGGCGCGGCGCTTGCGGGATCCTCGCCTGCGGCTGGTCTGCCTCCATATCGGGGAATACGACGGACGGGACGGGCCGTTTGACGGGATCCTGTGCTGCCGCACGCTCCACCATCTCCCCGACCCGGACGCGACGGTCGCGCGGATGACGGGATGGCTGCGTCCGGGCGGATGTCTCGCGGTGCTGCACGAAACGGACGCCGCGGTGCCGGACGTGTCCGATGCGCCCGTGGCGGGACATACGGAATCGAACGAAGAAAACGCGGTCCGGATGATCCGGGCCGCGATGGAGCGTGCCGGACTGGAGCACATCCGGGAATCCCGGCCGGCCGCCGGCTGGCGGCTGTTCGCGGGCGGCTCGCCGGACGCGAATCCTACAGACCGCTGCTGAGGTCCGTCTCCGCGGTATACATCGCGGCATGCTTGTTGCCGCCGTGGAAGTCGCTCCCCGCGGTGATGAGCAATCCGGCTGCCAGTCCCGCGGCCAAAACCTCGCGCCGCGCCGCGACCGTCGCCTCGCCATGGAACGCCTCGACCCCGGCCAGTCCCCACCCGCGCAGTTCCGTGAGCACCTCCGCAAGCGTCCGTCCGTACAGTCCGGAAGCCTCGCCGGTCCATTTATAGACATGCGGGTGCGCGACCACCGGGATCCCGTCGTG
>JAGOFF010000076.1 GCA_017997315.1 Clostridia bacterium | reverse complement strand
AAGCCGGTCCGGCGCAAAGCCTCGAAATCCTCAGCGGAACCGAAAGCCAAACCGCAGTTCGCCGCAGGCGGTTTCGGCAAGGGGCTGATCGTCGGTCTGCTGATCCTGGTCCTGGTCGTAGGCGGCGCGCTGCCGGTTCTGTACTTCAATGTCGGCGGATTGGCGACACGCGCGATCGGCCTGCTTCAGCTGGACAAGCAACTGGCGGACATCCAGCAGGAGCGTACATACGAGCTGGACCGCCGGACATCGGAAATCGACGATCGGGAAGCGGAACTGGAAGAAGGAAAGCGCACGCTCGCCCGCGAACTCGACGCGCTGGACAAGCGGGAACTGGAAGTCTCGGAACGGGAGACCGCATTGGCGCAGCAGGATGCGAAGGTTTCCGGGGAGGCCGCGGACATTCAGGGTGTCATCGCCATCTATGAAGCCATGGATCCCGCACAGGCCGCCGCGGTGCTGTCCGCCCTGGACGACGACAAAATGCTGGTGGTCATCCTCAAGAACATGACCCAATCCCGGGTCTCCCAGATCATGGGAAAGCTGGATGCCGGAACCGCCGCGAAAATGCTTTCGCTGCTTGCCTCCGGTACAGTCGACGGGCAGGATGCCTGAATCCGGGGAGGCGCAGGAGGAAACGATGACCAGTACATACGGAATGGCCGCCCTCATTGTGAAAGCCGATCGAAAACCGCAGGTCACGGAGCCGCGCAGGGACTCCCCTTCCATAAAGGGCGGTCTGTTCGAACGGGTGCGGCAATCGGTAGAAGAGCGGTTCGACGCTCCGGAGGCCTCGGCTGTGGCATCCGAAGAGCAGGATACGGAGAATTCCGGAGCCGAAGAACCGGTCACATATCCCGAAGTGCGGGAGAACGAAACGGCGGCATCTGCGGATCTCCTGCCGGAAGAAGCGGGCGCGGCGGTTAGTATCCCGGTTCCGTACCAGCTGTTCGGAGAGGCCATGCTCCGGTCTGGTGAGGAAGCCGAAGCGACGGGAGATTCCGCCGCTGTTGTCGGGCCGGTTGCCGGCCGGAACGACGCGGCGCCGGTGCGGCTGCCGGAAGCCTATCCGGTTCGGCCGGAAGCCTATCCGGTTCGGCCGGAAGACGTGGAGACAGAAACGGACAGCGTCAAGCCTGCCCCCAAGCCGGTCACGGCTGCGGCTGCCGCCGGACCGTTCCGCGCGGCGGAGGAAGCCGCCGCAACGGACATCGGTAGTGCAGCGGAGGCCAGGATCAAGAATCCCGACGCATCGGCGGCGGAAACGGCGGAATCCCCGGCAGGGCCGGCAATGAAGCCGGGATCCCTCGCGGAACCGGCTGCGGGCGGGGACGCGGATCCGGGAGACGGCAGGCAAGCCTTCGGCCGTGGAGAGAAGGCGCCGGGCGAGGATGCCTCCGGGCTCCCGATCCGGCCGGCCCATACCGCCGAAGCGGGTCGTTTTGCCGCAACGACCGCCGCGGTATCCGGAACAGATGTGACCCTTCCGGCCGATGAGACCGCTCAGGGACCCCTTCTGGTCCGGCAGATCGTCGAATCGGTTGAATATGCGCCGTCGTCCGGAAAAAACGGGATGGTCGTCCGGCTCCGCCCGGACGTGTTCGGGGAACTGAAGATCGATTTCGAGATGCAGGATGACCGGCTGACGGCGCGGATCGTCACCGACAGCCATCCGACCCGCGTGCTCCTGCAGTCCCATCTGGACTCGCTGCAGGATGCGCTGGCGGACAAAGGGATTCCGGTCCGCGAGATCCTGGTCGAGTATGCGGATACGGGAACGGACACCTCCGGGAGTCCGGCCGACGACCCCCGGCGGCACTCCGCCGGACGCAACCGAACGCACATTCCGCCCGGCGGGCGGGATCGGGCAGACGCGCCTCCGACAGACCGTATCGTGCGTTCCGCACGGATGGTCCGCACTGGCGGCATCGACATGATGGCCTGAAGACAAGGAGGTTGTGAACGATATGGATGTTTCGCAGATCAGCTCGCTTCGATCCTATGAGGACCTGCAGAAGACACGGACACCCAGTTCCGAGATGGACAAGGACTCTTTCCTGCAGATCCTCGTCAGCCAACTGCGCAACCAGGATCCGCTCAGTCCGATGGAGGACAAGGACTTCATCGCGCAGATGGCGCAGTTCAGCGTTCTGGAACAGCTGCAGACACTCAACGCGGGCAATACGTTCGCGCAGGCCTCCTCGCTGGTCGGGAAAAGCGTCTATGCGGCCTTTACCGACGAGGCGGGGATGGAGCGGACCATCCGGGGTATCGTGACCAGCGTTTTCAGCCAGGATTCCGTCACCTATCTCGAAGTGGGCGGATACAGCGTTCCATACAACCAGGACATCGTCGTCTACGATCCCGGCAGCATCCCGGACCCGGCACTCTGAGACAGACCACCGAGGACACGAATCATCGCAAGGAGGAATTGAAATGCTTCGATCCATGTACTCCGGAATCACAGGACTAAAAAACCACCAGATCAAGATGGATGTCGTCGGTAACAACATCGCCAACGTCAATACCATCGGATTCAAATCCAGCCGCGTGACGTTTCAGGACATCTACTCACAGACGGTCCGGCCGGCCGCGGCACCAAACGCCGGCGCGGGCACCGGCGGTACCAATCCCTTGCAGATCGGCCTCGGGATGACCCTTGGATCCATCGATGTCCTCCACACCAACAGCGCCACCGAGTACACAGGGTCTTCGCTCGACCTGAGTCTGGACGGCGACGGGTTCTTCGTGGTCAACAACGGTGATCAGAACCTGTTCACCCGGGCCGGGAACTTCTACATGGACCGGGACAACAACCTGGTCACCGCAAGCGGGATGTATGTGCTCGGCTGGTCCCGCCCCGAGCCGACCGATCCGCCGACTCCCGTCGTCGTCCCCGATTCGCCGCCGGACCCGATGCAGACCATTCAGTTTTCACCGGATTACTACGATATCAGTATTAGCAAGAACGGCGAAGTCATCGGCATCAACGAGACAACGCAGGAAAAGGAGATCATCGCGAAGATCGCGCTGGCGACATTCAGCAACCAGAGTGCGCTCCAGAAGATGGGCGAGAGCGTATACGCGCAGAACCTCAACTCGGGAGCCCCCCAGTACGTTTTCCCCGGCAGTTCCGGCGCGGCGCTCGTCAATCCGTCTTCGCTGGAGATGTCGAACGTGGATCTGGCCAAGGAGTTTACCGACATGATCGTGACCCAGCGCGGATTCCAGGCGAACTCCCGCGTCATCACGACTTCGGACCAGCTGCTGGAAGAACTCGTCAACCTCAAGCGATGACCATTGACCCATAGGGCCGGTACCATACGGAGGACACCATGATCCGCTTGACACGCATGAACAACCGCCCCTTTGTCCTGAACTGCGACTTGATCGAAATGGTGGAGGAGACCCCGGATACCGTCGTGACGATGACGACCGGGCGCAAGTTCCTTGTGGAGGAATCCGCGGATGAGATCCTGGAACGCGTTGCGGCGTTCCGAAGCCGGTGCTTCCATGACCTGGAGTTCCGGAAAACCGTTCCGCAGGAAGTCGAGGAAACGGAATGAAATCCACTCTGATCGGTCTTGTTCTCGGAACGGTTTTCGTGGTGTGGAGCATCGTCATCAGCGGCGACGTCAAGAAGTACTTCGACCCGGCCTCGGTCATGATCGTGGTCGGAGGGACGATCGCGGCGGAACTGGTCACGTACTCGTTTGAGCAGATCAAAGGCTTCCTGCCGAAGCTGAAGGACGCGTTCCGGAAACCGGACATCGACCTGATGGCCGATATGGAAAAGATCCTCTCGCTGGCGAACGTCGCGCGGCGTGAAGGGCTTCTGGCGCTGGACGGCGAGGACTTCGGGGATCCTTTCCTGCAGAAGGGCGTCGAGATGATCGTGGACGGCACGGACCCCGAGCTTTTCAAGGATGTCATGGAAACCCTGATCGGGAAAGCCGAGGAGGAGGATGAGGTGTCCCAGAAGATCCTGACCAGCGGGGCGCAGTACGCGCCGGCTTTCGGGATGGTGGGCACATTGATCGGTCTGATCAACATGCTGATGTATCTGGAGGATTCCGCCTCTCTGGGCCCCAATATGGGCGTCGCCCTGATCACAACCTTTTACGGCGTCATTCTGGCCAACCTGTTCTTTCTTCCGTTCGCGGCGAAGCTGAAGACCGCCGCGAGCCTGAGGATCCTGCGCTACGAACTGATGCTTGAAGGAATGCTCTCCCTGCAGAACGGAGAGAATCCACGCATCATCCGGGAGAAACTGATCGCCTTCATACCGGAAGCCATGCGGTCCGTGGCGGCCGAAACCGGGAAGGAAGGAGCGGGCGAAGCCATCCATGCCGAGGAAAAAGCAGAGTGAGCCGTCGGGAGGCGGCGAAGGAAACTGGATGAATACGTACGGGGACCTGGTCACGTTGCTGCTGACCTTCTTTGTGCTGTTGTACTCGTTTTCCAGCATCGACGCCGCCAAGTGGCAGGAACTGGTCATGGCGTTGTCGGGATCGGAAGAAGTATACGAGCAGGGCGACGGCGGCAGCGGTAACAAGGACGGCGGAGGCGGCACACCGACGACGGTGAGCGGGATCGTTTCCATCCATCCGTATCCTTCCCCCACCCCCATGCCGGTCCTGACGTTTCCGGTCGTCACCCGGCCGACGGAGGCTCCCACCCCGACTCCAACATCGGCATCGACGACCGTCGAACCGACCGTTCCGGTTCCGACGCCGGTTCCGGTGTCCGCCGGAATCTACGACGAGATCGCCTCGTACATTGCGGGCACTTCATTGGCGGGAGCCATCCAGGTCGCCTATGATCCGGATCAGGTCACGGTACGGCTTATCGCTTCCATCCTGTTCGAACCCGGAACCGACCGGCTCCTCCCGGAAGCCACGGCGGTGCTTGAAGGGGTGGCGGGGATTGTGCTGCGGCATTCGGGCGAGTTGACCGGCTTGCGCACGGAAGGGCACACCGACGGTATCACGCCGCCGGAAGGCGATATCCAGAGCAAATGGGATCTGGCGGGGCGTCGCGCGGCGCATGTACTCGAATTTCTTGTCCCTCGGTGCGGCGTCGACGAGTCGATCGTCTACACCGTCGGATACGGAAGCGCCTACCCGGTCGCTTCCGATGAGACGGAAGCCGGACGCGAACAGAACAACCGGGTGGACGTGGTGCTTTCGACATGATTACCGGTTCGAATCAAACGACATTCCGTCCGGAGGGAACATGAAGAAAATCATCCTGATCATCGTGCTGGTTCTAGCCGCCGGAGTGGGCGGTTTCCTGTACTGGAGAACCGCGCAGACAAAAGACCATACGTTCAACTACGATCCCGGGGACAAGTTTTCTACGGATATTACAGATAGTTATAGGATATTAAAGACAGACATAATAATATCAATGTCAGACGACCGGAAAACCGAGTACTATGCGGAAAATAATCATATAATAAGAAATATTATTATAAATATCTTGCGCGGCCGGACCGAGGCCGACTTCCGGACCGCGGAAATACAGAACACGATCGCGGAAGAAATCCTCTCCGGATTGAGGACGGAGTTCGGCAACGAAGAATTCCTCCGGATCTACTTCAATGAATTCGTCATTCAGTAAGCGCGCGAAAGGATCGTAAAGCATGGCCGACATCCTGTCCCAAAATGAAATCGACCAGCTGCTGCAGGCACTCAACGACGGCGACGCGGACGCGCTCCTTGGCGAGTCCGCGGTCGAGCTGCGCATCAAGCCGTACGATTTCCGGACAGCGAACCGCATTCCGCGCGACCAGATCAAGACGCTTCACATCATCTACGAGAATTTCGCCCGGCTGCTGTCCACCTACCTGACCGGCACGCTGGGAACGATGTGTGAAACCAATGTCGCCTTCATCGAGGAACAGACCTACTTCGAGTTTTCGAATTCGGTTCCGCCCAACAGCATCCTTGCGATCCTCGGGATGCAGCCGCTCGAAAGTCCGGTTCTGCTCCGCGTATCCCCCGAACTGTCCTACATGATCCTTGAATGTCTGCTTGGCGGCATGGACATGGCGTCGGAGATCCACCGGAATTTCACCGAGATCGACCTGGTCATCCTGGAGAAGATCATCCACCAGATCCTGCCGTTGTGCGACGAGTCCTGGGAAAAGGTTCTGTCGGTCAACACCCGGCTGGACGGTATTGAAACCAGCGTCCAGTTCGCCCAGATCGTTCCGCCCAACGAGACGATCGCCATCGTGACCATCGGGGTCCAGATCGGGGGGACGGAAGGATTGATCAACATCTGCATCCCGCAGATGGCGCTCGAACCGATCGCCAAGATCCTCAGCACCCGGTTGCTGAATTCCGGCCGGCCGGCCAAGGCGGACGACTCATATCAGGAAACCATGCTCCACATGCTCCAGACCACGCCGATCCCGCTGAAGGCGATCCTGGCCGAGACGACGATCCAGGTGTCCGATCTGGTGGGACTCCAGGTGGGGGACGTCATCCAGTTGGAAGCCAGGCCGGGCGATCCGGTCAAGGTCGACATCGGGCATATCCCGCGGATCCTTGGCGCGCTCGGGACCCATTCCAGCCACCTCGCCGTCCAGATCACGGACATTCATTTCGATGAGGGAGTGACCAGCCATGAGTAACACGATGTCCCTATCACAGCAGGAAATCGATGAACTGCTGAATCAGACCTTGACGGCGTCCGGGGACACCGTTTCCGGGCCCTCCCCGCTGAGCGACATCGAGACGGATACGCTGGGGGAGATCGGAAACATCAGCATGGGGGCGGCAGCCACCGCGCTGTACACCATCCTCGGCCGCCAGGTGCTGATCACGACCCCGCAGGTGTCGGTCACCACGCTGGAGGAGCTGGCGGCGGATCATCTGCGCCCGTATGTGGTCGTGGATGTCGAGTACACCGAAGGCTTTCTGGGCCGTTCACTGTTCATCCTGCAGGTCGACGATGTCAAGATCATCACCGACATCATGATGGGCGGCGAAGGGACCGTCTCGGACGAAGACCTGTCCGATCTGCACATCAGCGCCATCGCGGAAGCGATGAACCAGATGATGGGCGGCATGGCCACCTCCATGGCGGACATGTTCAACCGCGTGGTCAACATTTCGCCGCCGCACTCCATGATCGTCGAGCTAGACGGCCGGGAGATCCATGAACTGATCGACAACGAAGCACCGGAACTGATCCGCATCAGTTTCAAGATGGAAATCGAAGGGCTGATGGACAGCAGCATCATGCAGTTGATGCCGCTTCGGTTCGGGAGACAGCTCGTGGCGGGCATCATGGGGACCCAGGAGCCGGCGGCCGCCCCGAAGCCGGACGCTCCCGCGCAGGCCGCCGATGTGCAGGCTCCGACGTTTCCGACCATGCCGGTGGAACACCAGCCCCCGCAGCCGTTCACGCCTCCGCCGTACGATCCCGCGCTCCACGGACCGGCCGGACCCTACGCGCAGCCTTATGCGCAGCCCGGCATGCCCCCCTACACGCAGCCGTATCCGGGAATGCCCTACGGAGTGCCGCCGACCGGCGGACCGCAGTACATGATGCCCCCCTATGCCCCGACGCAGCCGGAGGCCCCGCGCCTGACGCGTCCGCAGGAGCCGCCGGTCGATGCGCGGCCGGTCCAGCTCCCCAGCTTCGACGCCCCCTCTCCGCGCACGGCGGACTCCCCCGAGTTCGGCATCGGACTGATCATGGATGTGCCGCTCCAGGTCACTGTGGAACTGGGCCAATGCCGGAAAACCATCAAGGAGATCCTGGATCTCAACACCGGATCGATCCTGACCCTGGACAAGATGGCGGGCGAACCGGTCGATATCGTCGTCCACGGCAAGCCGGTCGCCAAGGGGGAGGTCATCGTGATCGACGAAAGCTACGGGATCCGGATCACGGAGATCCTGACCCCGCCGAGCCGGCTGCTGCCCGGCATGGGGAGGTGATCGTATCTTCAAGGATGTCCTTAAGGTGGTGTCTCTGCTCGCTGTGACATGCGGAGTCTTTTTCCTGGCCTATGCCGCGGCGAAATACCTGCCCGGACGGATGGCGCGCATGACGGGCCGGTCCGGCCGGCTGAAGGTGGTCGAGCGGATCATGGTCGGCAAAGACCGGCAGATCGCGGTCGTACGCGCCGGCAGCCAGGTATTCCTGGTGGGGATCGCGGGCCAATCGGTCCAGATCGGACCGTCCCTGGATCCCGCGGAGTTTGAAGCCGAACCTGCAGCACGGGATGGAAACGCGGCCCTTGCGCCTCCCGTTTCATTTTCGGACATGCTCCGCAAGGCAGGATTTCCCCTGCCCGGCAAAGGAAAGGACCCCGATCAATGAGCCGAGCCTCCCGCATCAAGACCTTGGTGTCCGCGCTCGCCGCCGGCGTGCTGCTGACAGCCGGGAACTCCGGTGTCCGCGCTTCCGTGATCGAGCTGCCGACCGGGCGGAGCGAGGGACTGCAGCTGCTTGTGCTGCTGACCGTCCTGTCGCTCGCGCCGTCCATTCTGATCATGATGACCGGATTCACCCGGATCGTCATTGTGCTGTCCTTCACGCGCAACGCGCTCGGGCTGCAGCAGACCCCTCCAAACCAGGTCATCATCGGGCTTGCGCTCCTTCTGACGCTGTTCTTCATGGCCCCTGTCGTGGATGATATCGGAGAGAATGCTTACAAACCGTATGTCGCCGGAACGATCACGCAGGAGGAGGCGCTGGAAAAGGCCATGGAGCCCCTCCGGGACTTCATGTTCCGCAACACTTACCGCAAAGATATGGAGATGTTCATGGGAATGGCCGGCATCGCCTCGGTGGAAACCGTGGGGGACATCCCGACCAAAGCGCTCATCCCCGCGTTTGTGACCAGTGAACTCAAGCGCGCGGTCCAGATCGGGTTCTTCATCTTCATTCCGTTCCTGGTGATCGACATGATCGTGGCCAGCACACTGATGTCCATGGGCATGATGATGCTTCCGCCGACCGTGATCTCGCTCCCGTTCAAGATCCTTCTGTTCATCCTGGTGGACGGTTGGGGGCTGGTCATCAAGATGCTGTTCGACAGTTTCGCCTGAGCGCCAAGCGCGGAAAGGACCGGCACGTGTCACAGGGTGACATCCTGAAAATCATGCAGAGTGCGATCTTCCTCATCATCGAGGTCGCCGCCCCGGTGCTGCTCGCCGGCCTGGTCGTAGGACTCCTGGTCTCGATCTTCCAGGCGATGACCCAGATCAACGAACAGACGCTGGTCTTCATCCCAAAGATCCTTTCGATCCTGTTGGCCATCGTGCTGCTGGGCGGATGGATGATGACCCGCGTCACGGAGTTCACCACCGGCCTGCTCGGCATGGTCGCCGACATTGTGAAGTAGGGGATATGGACTGGAGCAACATCCCGATTTTGAATATGGGGGTCCTTCCGTACCACCTCCTGCTTTTTGTCAGGATGACCGGGCTGTTTCTGCTGTCACCGGTGTTCGGCCGCAAGAACGTCCCTGCACGCTTCAAGGCGGGTCTGGCGCTGGCCATGACGATCCTGCTTTCCGCCGCGTTTCCTCCGACAACGGACTACGCGGACGCGCCGACCATCGCGTTCATTCTGGATGTCGTCCTGGAGCTCTC
>JAGOFF010000075.1:5263-9647 GCA_017997315.1 Clostridia bacterium | reverse complement strand
CGGTCCACGTCGTCGAAGGACGCCAGAAAAAACTGCTGGCGGGGAGTCCATGGATCTACCGGAACGAGATCGCCTCGATCGACGGGGAGGTCGAAGCGGGCGGGCTGGTGCGTGCCGTGGATTTCCGCGGCAGGCGGATCGGGACGGGGATCCTCAATCCCGACTCGGTCATCACCGTCCGGCTGCTGTCATATCGTGACGTCCCGATCGATGCCGGGTTCATCCGGGAGCGTGTTCGCCGGGCCGTCGCGTACCGTGAAGCGTTCCGCCGGCCGGATACCGATGGAATCCGGCTGCTGTTCGGAGAGGCGGACGGATTGCCCGGCGTCGTAGCGGACCGGTTTGGGCCGGTCATCGTCCTGCAGGTGCACGCGCTGGGGATGGAGCGCTGGCAGGAGACCATCGCGGACGAGCTGGTCCGGTTGGAGCACCCGGAAACCCTGATCCTGGCCGACGACGACCCGATCCGGACACGGGAGGGTCTGCCGCTGTACCGTTCCGTTTTCCACGGCCCGGACCGCGACGAAACCGTGATGCTCGAGAACGGAATCCGGTTCCGGATCGATCTTGGAAAAGGGCAGAAGACCGGGCATTTTTTGGACCAGAAGGCGAACCATCGCTTTCTGTCCCGATTCGCACGCGGACGGAGCGTCCTGGACGCCTTCACCTATACGGGAGGATTTGCGCTGCACGCGGCAGCTTACGGGGCTTCGGACATTGAAGCGGTGGACATCTCCGAAACCGCGCTGGACTGCGCGCGGACCAATGCGGAAGCGAACGGGGCGGGCAACGTCCGGCTCACCCGGGCGAACGCGTTTGACCATCTGCGGGAACGGATCGCCGAGGGCGGGCGGTACGACATCGTGGTGCTCGATCCGCCGGCGTTCGCCTCGAGCCGTAAAGCTCTTCCCGGGGCGATCCGGGGGTACAAGGAAATCAACCTGAGCGCGATGCGGCTTCTGCCCCCCGGCGGCATCCTGGCGACCCATTCCTGCTCGTATCACATGCCCGAAGCACTTTTCCACGAAACCGTACTGGCAGCGGCCGCGGACCTGGGACGCCATGCGCGCGTGATCGCGGTCCGGCGGCAGGACTACGACCATCCGGTGCTGGCGGGCCATCCGGAATCGTTCTACCTGAAAAGCCTCTGGCTGGAGATGACGGACTGACGGGAGGAACGCATGGATCTGGACATCCTGCTCTTTTTTCAATCCATCCGGAGCGCGCCGCTGGACGCGCTGATGTCGGCGGTCACATGGCTCGGATCCGAACTGGTGGCGGTTCCGGTGATCTGCACGATCCTGTGGTGCGTCGACCGGTCCCTGGGCTACCGGCTGGGAATGACGCTGTTCTTTACCCAGGGCCTCAACCAGACACTAAAAGTGTTATTTGCCGTCCCGCGCCCCTGGGTCCGCTGGCCGGGAACCGTGTCGCCGGTCGGCTCCGCGGTGGCGGAAGCGACGGGATATTCGTTCCCGAGCGGGCACACCAGCACGGCTGCGGCCCTGTATCCCGTACTGGCCTGGAAAGCCTTTCCGGAACGGCCGTCCGGGAGGCGGGGCGCGCGTGCCCGGTGGGTGGCAACCGCCGCGGCGGCCGCCGCATTGATCCTGACCGGTATTTCGCGCATGTATCTAGGCGTCCACACCCCGTCCGACGTCGTGGTATCGGTGCTCCTGACCCTGGCGGTCGTCGTGCCGGTCAATCTGCTGTACGACCGGATCGAGCGGGAGAGATTCCGCCCCGGAACCGTGCTGGCAGGAGGATGCACAGCGGCGGCGGTTGTGCTGGCTGCGGCATCCTGGGTGTACGCCACCGGCGGACCCGACGCGTCGGAACAGGCACTGGATGCATTCAAAGCCGCGGGTGCCATGGCGGGATTCTGTGCTGGATGGTATACGGAACGCCGTTGGATCCGGTTCGAGCCCCGGGCATCGCTGCCCGTTCAAGCGATCAAGGTCGTATTCGGAATCGGAATGCTTCTGGCGGTCAAGGAGGGCACGAAGCCGATGCTGCAGGTGATCGTTCCCTTTGTACCCGCGGCGGACGCCCTGCGGTATGCGTTGGTCGCGATCTGGGCCACCTGCGGACTGCCCGCAGCCGCATCCGGCGCCGCGCGGGCGATGGCGAGACTCAGGCGGCTTCCCAGACGCGGTTGAGTTCGCCCTGCGCGATGGCGGACGCCGCGATGGACATCCCGAACAGGCTGAGAAGCAGATAGATCGTCGAGTTGTCCTTGACCGGGACCCCAGCGATCGCCCCGCAGGCGGCGGTACGTTCTCCGAGCCGGTAGAACCAGTAAAGGTTGTAGATCCCGCATGTGAACAGGCACAGCAGCAGATCCGCCACCGGCGAGATCGAGGGATCCCCCGTGTAGTCACGGATGGCGGCGCTGGTTTCATAGATCCAGATGTAGCCGTAGACGCCGCAGGTGAGAATCCAAAGCAGGATCACATAGGGGATGGAATGGATATTCCGGTTGAACATGTCCTGCCGCTCCTTTGATGTTGACATGGAGACCGCCGGCCATTGGCGGCTGATATAATAGAGAATACCATATCGCACGGATCACACATTGGAGAGGGAGTCGGCCATGACAAGAAACAGAGAGGACGACGCATCGCCCCGGGACGGCAAAGAAGCGTTGGAAACCATGAAGTTCACCTACCGGACCGGGGATTTCCTGCCCCTGTTCCTGCGGCGCCTGTTCGCGAAAACCGTATACTGGCTGACCGGAACGCTGCTGGCGACCGCTGTCGGAGTCTGTGGGATTTACGCGCTCAGCATGGCATTGTCCGGCATGTCGGACCGCCTGTCCCGGGCAGGCGCGTGGCTGCTGCTCCCGGTGATCCTGCTTGCCGCCTTCGCGGGCTTCTCGCTCCAGAGTGCACGCTCCGCCGCCAGGGTGATGATGGATTTCTACCGTAAAGGCGGCGGTGCCGTGGAGATCCGTGTATCCGGGAACGGCGTCGAAGTGCGCGGCGGACGTGGATCCGCCAACGTCGGCTGGGGCGAAGCGACCCGGTTCGATGTGCGGCGGAGCGGCTTCATTGTCTGGAAGGGATCCGAAGTCCCCATCGTGCTGCCTGCGCGCCGGATGGAGTCCGGTCAATATGCGCGGATCCTGAACATCGCTTCGGAGTCTCTGGCCGGGATCCGTGCGGAAGCGGAGCGCCGCGCGGCGGCGGATGCCGCGGAAACGGATGCCGTAAGTGTCTCCGACAATCCGGACAATCAGGCCGGCGGGAAGGAGTCGCCCTTCGCTTCGGAATCCGACGTCGCTGCGGCCCCGGACTACTCGGATTCCGAATACCGGTTTGGTGACGAATGGGTTCCCGGCGGGATCCGGTTCCATTTCAGCGTCACGGCGCAGGACCGGGACGCGCTCATGCAGTATTCGCTGTCACGGCCTTCCAGCCGGCGGGGCATGCTGGCTCTCGCGATCGGCGCGGCCGCCATGGCGGCATGGCTTCTGGTCTCCTACCTCACCGGGGACCGCTCGGTCATGACAGTCAATCTGATCCTTGCGATCCTGTCCGCCGGGATGTCGTTCCTGTTTATCACGGCGGTGGTGCGACCGCCGTTGTTCATGCGGATCGCCGAGCGCCTGCCGGGCGCCCGGAAGCGGAGAAACAGCGCAGTCAGGCATGTGTTCTGCGTGATGTCCGACGGCGTGATGTACGCCAAGACCGAAGGGAATGTCGACCGCGTCGAGTTCGGCGCGTTCCACGACATGGTTCTGTACCGTGATTGGCTGTTCCTGTTCAAGGACAAGAAAACCGCATATATCCTGCCGCTGCGGTTTCTCGACGAAGAACACCGGACGGCGGTGTATCAGGCATTGGGGGAGCGGCTGCGCGGCAACCCCATGGTGGGGGAAACCTGACGGCGCTCGCCTCCTCAGGGAAATACGATCATCGGCTCATAAAAAACAGCCGTTCAGAGAGAGTTGATATTCCATTTTCCCAGCGGGAGTCCGGCCAATGCCGGACTCTCCAGGCTCACAAAAAAACAGCCGTTCAGAGAGAGTTGATATTCCATTTTCCCAACGGGAGTCCGGCCAATGCCGGACTCTCCAGGCTCACAAAAAACAGCCGTTCAGAGAGAGTTGATATTCCATTTTCCCAACGGGAGTCCGGCCAATGCCGGACTCTCCAGGCTCATAAAAAAACAGCCGCCCGAAAGGCGGCTGTTTTTTTGTGAGCCGATTAGGGTGCGAAGAACAGGGTGTTCGCGTAGACTGCCGCGATCGGCATATTCTGGAACCATGTACTGCGTGCGTACGACACATCCGTGCAGAAATACAGGACATCCCGTCCGAAGATCACCGCGCCGTTGAGCGCGTCCATCGCAGCCTGCCGCTGAGTCTCGTTCGGAACGGCAC
>JAGOFF010000075.1:0-5163 GCA_017997315.1 Clostridia bacterium | reverse complement strand
TTCTGGAACCATGTACTGCGTGCGTACGACACATCCGTGCAGAAATACAGGACATCCCGTCCGAAGATCACCGCGCCGTTGAGCGCGTCCATCGCAGCCTGCCGCTGAGTCTCGTTCGGAACGGCACGCAGATAATATCCGCTCTCGTATGGGGTGAACTGACGGGGCGCGGTCAGGACATTGTACAGTCCGCCCCAACGGCCGGACAGCATCCGGTTGACAATGACCTGGGAGATCATCAGGCACCCGTCGTATCCCCACCCGGATCCGCATTCGGATGCGACAATCCGCAGATACAGGTCGATTTCCTCATCGGAGTACCCGGACATGGAAGCGCCCGATGATGGGGACGCCGTGGCCGGCGAAGGGGTCGGTGCGGGTACGGGAGTGGAGGGATCCGGGAGCGCAAGTACCTGCCCGTTGAAGATCACCGGGTCGTAGAACGACAATCCGTTGGCGTAGCAGATGAGGTCGACATACTCCGCGGAGCCGTAAAACCGTTCCGCGATCGCCCATACAGTCTCTCCCCGGCACACGGAATACTCGGTCGGGAATACGATCGGGACAGGTTCGGGAGTAAGGGTCGGAACCGGAACGGGAACCGCAGCGTCGGCTTCCGGGTCAATGCCGGAAGGTTCGCTTGGGAAAAGGGTTGCGGGGCGGATCTGGGTTTCAGGCGGATTGTCCGGGAGGTTGGCGGTCGATTGGGTACGGTTCGCGTACTTCTTCTCTTCGATCGTCATTCCCCGGGAGAGGATGGACAGCGCGCTGTCCAATGCAAGGGTGATCTCGGACGGACGAGTGGTGATGCCGGACAACTCCGGCGAGGGTAAGTCTGGGTCGTCCGCGTCGTCGGTTCCCGTGCGCTCCGTTGCCGCAGTGCGGGATGCCGTCGTCGGAACAGGCGCGGGAGAAACCGCTGCGACACAGATCATGCCCGTCAGCAGCAGCGCTGCAGTGCGGACCGGCGCTGCGCCCTTGCGGGGGCTGGCGGGTGCAAGGGTCCGGACGGTCCGCGGAACGGACGAGCCGGAACGGGCGGATGTCTTGGCCTTGGAAAACAGGGCGCGGATCCGCGACCACAGTCTTGTCAAGGCGCTTCTCATGTTTCTGCGAATCAAAACAAAACCTCCGGTTACTGGGTTCGGGAATATGTACAAGCGTATTATCACAGAGCGGATTTCCATTGTAAAGAAAATCAGCGGTGCCAAAATGTCCAAAAGTTTCCGAGTCGTTCTGCGACAAAAATGGTGCTTTCTTCCGCTTGATTATGTCACAAAAGACAACACAATGTAGAGAAATCTGTATGAGGTAACATTTTCACGATTTGTTAATCGATGTCGGAACCCGGCAGGACGGGGACCCCCTGGAGCCCGAAAACCCTCTTCCGGATGTACTGGCCAGGGGTCAGCACCGCCTGCAGATGAAGTTCCAGCGCCCGGTGGATCCGGCTTTGCGCTTCGATATCCTCCCCCGACGGGAAAAGCAGGCCATAGCGACGGCGCAGCACGACATCGGTCGCATCCTCGACACTCGCCGACGCAAAGCCAAGCCTGCGGTCGGCGCGGCGGCCGAACTCCGTAAGCGTCTCGCCCGGCTCCGGCCGGATGTCAAGGCAGGCAAGCTGACGCAACATGTCCCGGTGGTAGAAAGACATCTGGCGCTCGCGGTTCACAAACCGCCGGCGGACCGACGAGAGGCGGTAGCGGCTGACCAGCCTGCCGCGGCGTATCCGGACCGTGATCCAGAAAGCCGGAGGGGTGAGCAGCAGGATCGCAGCCACGACGATCAGCAGAACCGGAGCCCCGAATCCGTCTTCCGGCGGAGGCGGTATCGTCGGCGTCACCGGAATGGTCGTGGGTTCCGGCGTGATCGTGGGATCCTCGATCGGCACCGTGACGGACGGCGTAACGACCGGAGCGGCGGGATCGCGTCCCACCGTGGGATCGAACGGAATCCAGCCCAGCCCGTCGAAATAGATCTCGACCCAGGCATGCGCCAGCTTTCCGCTGATGGAGTACATGTTCCCGGATCCGGCGGCCGGGGACATGAAGCCTTCGACATACCGCGCGGGCAATCCCTGTGTCCGTGCCATCACGGTCATCGCAGTGGCGAAGTAGACGCAGTATCCTTCCCGGGTGTCCAGAAAGTGTGCGACGAAGTCCATGTCCGCCGGTGGTACGACCGGACTCAGGGTGTAGGTGAATCCTTCCTTGAAAAAGGCAAGCAGATGGCTTGCCCGCTGATACGGGGTGCCTTCCCCGGCAGCAGTACGGGCGGTCTCCGCGACCGAGGCGGGCAGATCGGCGGGGAGCTGCAGATAACGGAGACGGATCGCCTCGATCCACTCCTCGGGATCGGGAACGGCGCGGCTCTCCCAAGAGAGCATTTTTTCATCATATCCCGGTTCCGCGGTGTTGAAGAAGCGGGTTCGGACGAAATAGCCGTTGTGGGTCGGGATGGTCTCGTAGGTATAGATTTCGCCTTGCCTGTTGAAGTACGGGATCGCACCGTAGTTGC
The DNA here is from genome assembly GCA_017997315.1 of Clostridia bacterium. GTDB lineage: Bacteria > Bacillota > Clostridia > Saccharofermentanales > UBA5734 > JAAYKS01. The sequence continues at coordinate 2,643 of JAGOFF010000075.1, read as the reverse complement.
GGGTGAGCCGCAGCCGCTCCGGACGGCTGCCGACAAAGAAGTACGGCATGCCGTCGATCATATGGGTCAGGGTATACTCGGTCTCCGTGGTGACGTCGCGCAGAAAAGCGGAACGCGTTTTTCCCGCCGGACGGCCGGTGTCGAAAACTTCGTTCTGGGTGCCGCGCCACAGCAGACTCCCGAACCGGAACCGTTCGTCCTGGCGGCTGTCGCTCCAGTCATGCCCCGAGTAGACGTCCCGAGTGGAACCGCGCAGATAGAGGGAGCCGTCGTCCGAACGGATCCGCAGGTACTCCCGGGCGGAAGGGACGATCGGCCCGCCCAGGCGGCCGAGCGGCTGGAATCCCACCGACGCGATGGTGAAGTCGGAGTAGGGACGGACGTCCCCTTCCCACAGGTCCAGAAGATCCTTGACGTCCGCAACACCGTTGACCAGGATCCGCAGTCTCCAGGTCGAGGTGTTGTTCGGGACAAAAGCCAGCGCGAGAAGCATGCAGAGCAGGCAGACCGGAACAGCGAGGGCCTGCATCGCGCCTCGGGCGAGGGGTTCGGCGCCGGCACGGCGGTTCACGCCGGCTGCGAAACCCCGGGGAAACAGCATGGCGACGCCCGCAATGCACAGCGCCATCGCGACGATCGAAGGGGACAGGCCCGCGAACCAGAGATACAGATAAAGCGCAGCGCTGGACAGGGTGATCACCGCGATGTTGAAAAGCCGGCGGACGATCAGGAAGAGCGGCAGGTTCAGCACACAGACGCAGATCCATGCAAGGACCGGGACAACCGCCTTGTCGGGAGCGGTGTAGCCGGTCAGGATCCACCAGGCCATCTGGGCTTTCACCACGACATCCTTCATGAGCGCGGCAGGATCGTCGGACCGCCACAGGACGATGCCGGCGGCGACCAGTCCGGCCAGCAGGAGGAGCGGCAGGATCCACCAGCGTCTGGAAAGCAGGACCACGGCTGCTGTGCACGCGATGGACATCCAAAGGACGGAGGAGAGCGGAACGGCAAGCTGCGCAAGAGTGAAGAAAAGGTGCGCGAAGCCGGCGGTCAGCAGGACGACCGCCGCACTGTCCGCGGCGAGTGCCATGAAGCGGTCCGTGGTGAATCCGCGCAGGAGATGGAGGAATCTGCGGGGCGTATCGCCCGGGATACGCGCGGCGCTCATAAGAAGTCCCCCAGCAGGACGGCAAGGTCATCGCCGTAGGAGGCCCGGATGACACGGAGTCCCGCGGTACCGGCCTTCTCTCCGTCCTCTTGCGGTCCGGCATCCGCAGACGCCGGCCGGGCGGCCGACGGGGACGGCAACGCGGTCGGAAGCGTTGCCGGCAATGCCGTAATGACGGAAAAATCCGCGTCCGGTCGGCGCAGCGGACGAAATGCGTCCAGCAGTGCCGCGTCCGGCTCCCGATGCGTGATGAGCACGATGCTGCCGTGTTCGCGGCAGGCGGCCGCCTCGCGGGTGATGAAATCCTGCAGCGGCAGCACTCCGTTGAATTCGAGCCGGGTCAGCGCATGGTCAAAAGCCGGGAAATCCGCCATGGAGATCCCGCGGACCTGCAGCGGTTCGGCACCGTCCGTGACCATCGTCACCAGAAAACGGCGGTGCAGCACATGGGCGATGAGCGTGACGGCGCAGGAGCAGGCGGTATCCTGCCATTGCAGGGCGGCCTCCCCGGAATGGCGCCCCGGCGTCGCATCGACCAGCACCAGCATGGAAGGTTCGGTGGCGACATCGTATTGGCGGCTGAACAGCCTGCCCATGCGTGCCGACAGCTTCCAGTGGATCTGGCGCGCGCGGTCGCCGGCATGGTACTCCCGGGTATGCGAGAAGGATTCCTCGGTCTCGGTGTGGAGCGGGGAGAAGCGGGCGTAGGCCTTGGCGTCCGGCGGACGGGTGGACCGCTCGGGGAGCTGGGTCACCCGCGGGTGGACAAGCAGCCGCTTCTCGCGGTAGTACGGCAGCCGGTCCATGCGGAACGGGAGGTTCATGAGGCCGAATATGTCGCGGATATCCACGACGGACAAGCCGATCCGGTATTCGCCCCGGTACAGACAGCGGATCGGGATATCGAAGGTGATATGGGCATGCGCCGCGAGGTTGAACGTGGATTCCCAGTTCCTCCCGGGTTCGATGGTGCGGACCCGGATCCGCATCATGGGAAAAGGAAGAGGGCGCTCGTTGTGGATCTCGAGATGGAGATTCACGGTTTCCCCGCGTGTCGACGAGGTCTCCCCGAGTTCCTGGACATACGCGAACGTGAACGCGGACCAGAGGTTCATCGCCAGCGCGCTCAGCAGCAGCAGCGCCTGGATGAAGACCAGAACGTAGAGGACACGCATGCCGCTGTACAGCGCGAAGAGGAACGCCACGCCGAAAGAGGCCAGATAGGCGATCCGAAACGCCTTCATGCGAATGCCGGAACTGCGATCTGACGCAGGATCCGCAAGGTGAGCGCCGATTCCGCGTCGCGCGCGACCGCGGCCTGCGGACGGAGCACCAGACGGTGCGCGAGCGCGGGGACCGCCATCTTCTGCACATCGTCCGGAGTGACGAACGCACCGCCCCGAAGCAGCGCGCAGCCCTGGGATGCCCGCATGAGCGCGATGGCGCCGCGCGGACTGATCCCAAGCGTGACA
>JAGOFF010000074.1 GCA_017997315.1 Clostridia bacterium | reverse complement strand
ACGCGCCGCGGTGCTGTCCGCACTCTATCTCCCGGTGGTTTCCCTGCTCGGCGCCGCCGGTGTCGCGCTGGTCCTGTGGCGTGGCGGAAACATGGTGGTGGACAGCGTCATCATGGTCGGTACGCTTTATGTATTCGTATCCTATGTGCAGCGGTTCTTTGAGCCGATCCGAAACCTGTCCCGCCTGATCGCCGAAATGCAGTCGGCTCAGGCAGCGGCTGAACGTGTCATGACGCTTCTCGCCAAAGACCCGAAAATCTCCGATCGTCCGGAAGTGATCGCGCGCTTCGGTGCCGAAGACGGCGGCAGGACGGAGCCCTGGCCGAAAATCCGGGGGGACGTGGCTTTTCGCGACGTGACGTTCTCCTACGGCGGCGAGGAAGTGATTCTGGAAAAGTTCAACCTCGAGGTCAATGCCGGACAGATGATCGCACTGGTCGGCGAAACCGGTGCCGGAAAAAGCACGATCGTCAATCTGATCTGCCGGTTTTATGAACCGACCTCCGGATCCATCCTGATCGACGGGCAGGACTACACCACCCTGCCGATGCAGTGGCTGTATTCCCATCTCGGCTATGTTCTGCAGACACCGCACCTGTTCAGCGGCACCATCGCGGAGAACATCCGCTACGGAAGGCTGGACGCCACGGACGAGGAGGTCGAGGCCGCAGCGCGCATGGTATCCGCACACGACTTCATCATGAAGACGGAGGACGGATACGCGACGCAGGTCGGTGAAGGAGGAAACCGGTTGTCGACCGGTGAAAAGCAACTGATCTCGTTCGCGCGCGCAATCCTGGCGGATCCGCGCATCTTCGTGCTGGACGAGGCTACTTCCTCCGTTGACACCGAAACCGAGCAACTGGTGCAGCGGGCGATCGTCGAGGTATTGCGCGGCCGTACATCCTTCGTCGTCGCACATCGGCTGTCGACGGTCCGCAGTGCGGATCGGATCCTGGTCGTGTCCGACGGAAAGATCGTCGAGGACGGCACCCATCGTGAATTGATGCGCAAACGCGGCCATTACCACGACCTGTACCTGAACCAGTTCATTGAGGAATCGGTCAACCAGACGTTGGCATGATGCCAACCGCCGGAACCGGCAGGAACAAACCAGTATATGGACAGGACCACGTCCGTAGGCTGAGATAGAGATCGGAACAAACCTGTATATGGACAGGACAGAGTCCGTAGGCTGAGATAGGGATCGGAACAAATAAAATAAGGTGCAGTTCCGGCTTTTGCCGGAACTGCCAGGAACAACCCAGTATATGGACAGGATTCCATCCTGTCCATATACTGGGTTGTGATAAAGCTCGCGTGGCGGAATGGCAGACGCAGCGGACTTAAAATCCGCAGGGAAACCGTACCGGTTCAAGTCCGGTCGCGAGCACCAGGAACCGATGCCGGATGCGATTTCTGTGCATCCGGCATCGGTTTTTCAGAGCCGGACATCCCGGAAAGCGGATAGCCAGAATGGATAACGCGAACACCCTATTTACCCGCAGGATCCTGGACCTGATCGGCATGTCGGAACGCCAGAACCGGCAGGTCTGTTCGCGGTTCCTGTCACCGGCGGAACAGGCGGACGCCATTGTCGTGGCGAAACGGGCAGGTCTGCCGCCCGCATCCGCCGATACGGCCGGATATTATCTGTATGGCGGGATTCCCGATGCCGAGCGCCGCAGGATCTACTTCCTCCCCGAACCTGCCGCGGACGGGGATCCGCTGCGGTCCATCGACACGGAGTCCGGGTTCCGCATCATCGAAATCACCGCTTCGGCCGGCCCGGGAGAGGGTCCGGGTCACCGGGACGTCCTGGGGGCGGTTCTTGCGGCCGGAATCCGCAGGGATTTCATCGGGGATATCCACGCCGTTCCTGTGGACGCACGGGCTTGGATCGTGGTGGATCCGTCCGTACTCGGGCAGATCCTGCAGTCTGTGGACCGGATCGGGCGATATCCCGTCAAGATGGATGTACTCCCTTCCGGCGAGTCCCCCCTGACGGAGTCTGAAGTCAGCGGCATCCCGACAACCGGTACCGTCGCCTCCCTGCGTCTGGATTCGGTTGCCGCCCTGGCTTTCCATCTGAACCGTTCCGAGATGGCCGAACGCATCCGCAAAGGCGATGTCCAGGTCAACTGGGTGGCGTGCGCGGATCCGGACCGGCTTCTTAGGCAGGGTGACCGGATCACCCTGCGGGGTTCCGGGAAGGCGGTCCTGACCGGGATCGGCGGACAATCCCGCAAGGGCCGGCTGTTCATCACGACGGAACGCCCCGGATAGACGTTCCGGTACGGAGTACAATATGGATATGGATCCATCTGAAGGGAAAAATGATCTCCATACGCTGAGCCGATGGATAACGGGCAGCGACAATATCGTCTTTTTCGGGGGAGCGGGAGTCTCGACGGAAAGCGGGATACCGGACTTCCGCGGGGCAGGTGGGTTGTACACGGCGAATGAAAGCGCACGCGGCTATGAGGTGTCCCCCGAAACGATTCTGAGCGCTTCGTATTTCCGCCGGCATCCGTACCGCTTTTTCGCTTTTTACCGGGAGAAGATCCTGTTCCTGTCGGCGGAACCGAATCCCGCCCATTTTATTCTCGCCCGCCTGGAGAGTGAAGGCCGGATGCAGGCCGTCGTGACGCAGAATATCGACGGCCTTCACCAGAAGGCAGGAAGCCGCAAAGTCATTGAACTGCATGGTTCGGTCCGCCGGAACTACTGCATGTCCTGTGCGCGACGTTACAGTCTGGACGCGGCACAGGCGGCTCAGGATGCCCAAGGGATCCCCCGGTGCGGCTGCGGAGGCATCATCCGCCCGGATGTGGTGCTGTATGGCGAAGACTTGTCCGGGGAAGCCATTCATGCCGCCACTCAAGCCATAAGCCGAGCGGAAGTGCTGATTGTGGGTGGCACTTCGCTTTCCGTCTTTCCGGCGGCAGGTCTTGTCGACTACTACAAGGGAAACCGCTTCATCATGATCAACGAAAGCTCGACATCCTGGGATGACCGTGCGGATCTGCGCATCACCGGGCGGATCGGGGACGTCCTGTCGAGGGCGGATATATAGGGATTGTTCTGTCCGCCTTGTGAAGCGACTCGCGGACCGACCGGGAGCATCCCGAAATCCGCTTCTCCACCAGCGGAATCGGCATGCATATTTCTGAGAATAACCATGGAATACAAAATCAACGGTTCAAAAAGGAAAAATTACCGGTTCTTCCCGGCATACGACTCCTGCCGCTTCTCCGCCAAAAAGACAAAATACCCGTCGATCTCCGAGATCCGGACCCCGCCGAAAACCGCTATGAACTTGTTCTGATACCAATCCCTGCGTTTCGTGACCATCAGCATGCGCCCGCCGATACGCAGCCGGTTGAAGCCTTTTTCAATGAACTTCCGCGCGACCGTGAAGTCCGCATGGTATGGAGGATTGCTCAGGATCCAGTCGTATCCGGCATCGTCCAGTCCGGACAGGCCGTCGCTGACAAGGGTCCGGATCCCCGCCACCCCGTTTCCGACCGCGTTCCGGGCGGCGACCGCCACTGCCGCAGGATCGTTGTCCAGCATGACGACGCCGGCTTCTCCAGCCAGCTTGGCCGCAACGATGCCGACCACTCCGTAGCCGCAGCCGAGGTCCAGGATATGCTCACCCGGCCGGAATGCGGCGCAGGAGAGCATCGCCAGTGTTCCGCGGTCCACAGATCCCGGAGAAAAGAGACCTTTTGACGTCTCAAGCACAAGGTCGATTCCGAGGATCTGCGTCCGGATCGCCATTTTCATTCTCCCGTCCGTTCGATGTACCGGTCGGTACCATTGTAGCCGATCAATCGGTCGGGAGGACAAAAACCATACCGCAACAAAAATGAAAAAGTCGGATGCGTGCTTGATCGTAACAATACGTTAAAATGTAAACACATTCCTTTCACAATATTGCCGGACTTCTCTGGTCTGATCGATATCTCCGTACCCGGTCCGGGCTCTTCCGTAGACCCGTCCACATCGTGGCAGGTGATGATATGCGACATGCACCGGCGACCAAAACAGTCCCTCAGCCGGATTTGGCGACCCTGCGAATCCGTCCGGCCCTGGAAGACGCCCGCATCACCCTGTACTATACGTTGCTGGGCATTCTGTGGATTCTGCTGTCCGACAGGATTCTGCATGAGATCGTCCCGAATCCGGAGCGCTACGAAAGCCTGCAGTCCTATAAAGGCACTTTTTATGTCCTTGCCACCGCGGCTCTTTTCTTTCTGATCATCTACCGCAGGATGCGTAACAACCAGACGATTCTGGGTTATGCGGTCCGCAGTGCCGGTGAAGCGGCGGAACTGAACGATGCGCTGCGCCGGGAGCATGTGTTCGCGGACCGTCTGTTCCAGGAATCCGGCGTCATGGTCATCCTGATGGATCCGGACGGAAGACTGATCGACATCAATCGCCAGGCCACCCTTTTGTCCGGTTACGGTCCGGCGGACTTCGGAGACGCGCCGGTCTGGGAGACCGCGATTCCGAAGCAGGATCGTGAGCGTGCGGCCGCATTGTTCGGCGGCCGCTGGCCGACGGGTCTGATCGAGAATCTCGAGTTACCGTTGACGTGCAAAGACGGAACGGTTCGGTCCTGCCTGTGGAACATCGGTACACTGGACGACAGCCAAGGAAATCCCGTACGTCTTATCGCGATCGGGATGGACATTACGGACCGGATCCGGCTGGAGAACCATCTTGCGGATCTCGCGTACTACGACCAGTTGACCCACCTCCCCAACCGCTCGCAGCTGCCCGGACTGGCCGGGCCCCTGCTGGAGGAAGCGGGACGCTCGGGCGGCAGGGTGATCGTCACCTACCTGTCCATCACAAATTTCCGGCAGATGGTCGGAAGTTTCGGATTGGATATCGGCGATCAGGTCCTGCAACTGATCGGATCGGCCATGAAACTCGGGATACCCGGTCAGGCCGTATGCGCCAGCATGGGAGTCGGGGATTTTGCGGTCGTCCTCCCTGTCTCCGGCCCGCAAACCGGCGACCGGAGCGCCGTGGAGAGAATCGCTGAACTCCTTCAGCATCCGTGGACGGTGGATGGACACGATTTTTTGCCGGAAGTGGCGGTCGGAGCCGCCTTGTATCCGGAGCACGGCACGGATATCCAGGAACTCGTCCAGAATGCCAATATGGCCATGTGTTTCAGCCGGGACCGCGCCCGGGACGGGATATGTCTGTTCCGTGGGGAGTTGGCCCAGTCAGGACGAGAGCGGTTGTCTCTGGTGCACCGGCTTCATACCGCGGTCGCCGACAATGAATTTTCGCTGGTGTACCAGCCGCAGGTCGATCTCCGGAACAACCGGCTTCATGGATTCGAGACTCTGATCCGGTGGCGGGGATTGAACGGGGGAACTCCGCCCGGAATCTTCATTCCACTGGCGGAAGAGACCGGACAGATCGTCGGAATCGACCGGTGGGTGTTCGCCGAGGCCTGCCGTCAACTGTCAATCTGGGCCGGACAGGCGAAGCGGCCGTTCACGGCCGCCGTCAACCTGTCCGGACGCACCCTGCTGCAACCGGGACTGGCCGGTTTCGTGCAGGCCTGCCTGAGCAAGGGCGGACTCGACGGATCGAGGGTGGAGATCGAAATCACTGAAACCGCCTATCTGGACGACTTCGAACAGTCGGTCACCGTTCTGCATGCGCTGCGCGAACTCGGATTGTCCATCGCACTGGACGATTTCGGGGCCGGGTACTCTTCCCTCACCTATCTGCACCGTCTTCCGATCGACCGACTCAAGATCGATCGGGAGTTTCTGCGTGGGGTCGAGACCTCCGACCGGAACGCACGGTTCTTCCGCGCGATCGTGGATGTCGCGCACCAGATGAACCTTTCGGTCCTTGCGGAAGGGGTGGAGACGGCCGCACAACTCGATTTCGTACGCGACTCGGGTTGTGATCTCGCCCAAGGCTATCTATTCGCACGACCGGCGGAGAGCGGGCACTGGGATGCGATCCTCGAAAGCGCAGGGGATGCGTCTTTCCCCGAAGCGGACGTGAGCGTTTAGGCTGCGGCAGTCCCCAGTCGAACCGTCCCGGTTTGAATACCCTCCTTCCCTGTGGCATGCTGTATGGACATCGCGGGAAAGGAGCAATTCAAATGGCTGTCAAAAACGGGATCCGGGTCGGAATCGGATTCGCCACGGGAAGGAAGAGCTTCCAGAAGGTCCTCCGCACCCATATCTACAACTGGAAAGAGTCGGGATTGGTGGATGATGCCTCGCTCAGCCTCAACCTCATCGTGGCGTATGATCTTGACTATCACAAGACGAAGGAAACGGACTATACCAATCTCCACCAGGACCTGGTCGACCAGATCGACAGCCGGAGCTTCATCGGGGCCTACGAACTGCGCGAGCAGATCGCTGATCTCGAGGAGGCCGGAGTGCTCGGCGCCGGGGAGGCGCGCCTGCTGTTCGGCAAAGGGTATGCCGGCAAGCGGAACGCCGTCCTTCTCACTGCGATCCGAAAGAAGATGGATTGTCTGGTATTCCTGGATGACGACGAGTATCCGCTCGCGGTGACGCATACCCGCCGCACGGCGATCTGGAGCGGCCAGCAGGTCCTGTCGGACCATCTCCGGTACATCCGGGAAGCGGACATCACGCATGGACATCATTGCGGGTATGTCTCCCCCATCCCGGAAATCGGCTTTGACGGGAATCTGAGTGAAGAAGTCTTCCGCCGGTTCATCGAGGCGATCAGCAACGATATCGTTCAATGGGACAAGATCCGGGATGTGATCCGCAGCGGAGGGGTCACGTATGCGGATACCCAGGTCCTGACCGGCGATGAGCCGTTCGAGGTGGAGGAGACGAACGGCGTCAAGTTCATCTCGGGAGCGAACCTGTGCATCAACCTGACCCGGCCGGAGCGGGTTTTTCCGTTCTACAATCCGCCGGGAGCGCGCGGAGAGGATACGTTCCTGGCGACATGCCTCCGGGACCGTAAAGTGCTGCGCGTGCCGTGCTATACCTTCCACGACGGCTTCGGGACCTACAACTGCCTCCTGGATGGCGTCCTTCCGATCGGATTGAAGAGGATCGCCGCGGACGCGCCGGGCGTGGCCGCACGGTTCCACAAAGCCTGCGTCGGCTGGATCCGGTACAAGCCGCTGCTTCTGCTGGTGACGCGCCCGTCGGAGTACGACAGCCTCATCCGGGACATGCGGAGAAACCTGGAAGACACCCTCCCCCTTCTTGCCGAGCGGTTCCGGATGCCGGAGTTCATGCAGCTTCTCCAGGAACTGGACAAATACGCGCGGAACGCGGAGAAGCACCTCGCGGAGTTTGCGCAGACCCGCGCCGTATGGAGCCGCGTCATGGAGCACTTTTCCGCTGCCTCAAGAGGCTGACCGGTCCTCAGCGGCACCGATGCCCGTGAGGGCGTATCGCGGGCAGCCGCACAATCCTTCAAACAACGTACAAGCTGGCGCCGTATTGTCGGTCTAGAGTAAAGGTGAAATCCTTGAAAGGATGGCCGAACCATGAAAATGAAGACCGGCGTCATTCTGCTCTCCCTGGTGGTTTCCCTTTCGCTGCTCTCCGCATGCGGCACGATCGGACAGACGGACGGGACTTCGACCGTCGGATCTTCCGCCGCGACAACGGACGAATCGGCCGAAAATGCCTCGGATTCCGGATCGGAAGCTGTCCGGACCGGAACCGCGGATGCGGATTCGGTTGAATGGACCGATACCGATCTGGACTCCCGCTGGAGCGCAGCCGCATCGACCGCAATCATTTTTTCCGGCAGCACGGCGGCCGTCGACGGCTCCGGCGCGACCGCGATGGGCGGACTTGTCACGATCGGGCTTCCCGGCACCTATGTGCTCTCCGGCGAACTGACGGACGGGCAGGTGCTTGTGGACACCGAAGCCGACGGCGTGGTGAGGCTGGTCCTGAACGGGGCGGACATCACGTCTTCGGACAGCGCGCCGATCTATATCCTGAAAGCGAAAAAGGTGGTGCTCATCCTGGCGGACGGCAGTGAAAACAGCCTGACCGACAGTGAGGGGTTCACCTATTCCGACGCTGCGGAGGAAGAACCGAACGCGACCCTGTTCAGCAAATCGGATCTCACGATCAACGGTTCCGGCTCCCTGACCGTCACCGCGCGGTTCAACGACGCCATCGCCACAAAGGATGAGCTGCGCATCGCCGGCGGAACGATCCGCATCCAGGCGGCGGGCGACGGGATCCGCGGCCGGGACTTCATCGCGGTACGGGACGGCGACATCGTCATCGAAGCCGGAGGAGACGGCATGAAGTCCACCAATGACGAGGACGGGACCAAGGGTTTCATCGCGATCGAGGACGGTCGGTTCACCATCACCGCGGGCGAAGACGGGATCCAGGCTGAAACACTGGTCTGGGTCGGAGACGGCGAGTACGCCATCACTACCGGCGGGGGCAGCGCGAACGCTGTAATCCAGACAAGCCAGGGCGGCTGGGGAATTCCGGGCGGACAGACCTCCTCAACGGCCGATGACGGCAGCGCGAAAGGGATCAAGGCGGGCGTAAGCCTTGTGATCGATGGCGGCACCTGGACGATCGACTCCTCGGACGATTCGCTCCATTCCAACTCCAGCCTCCGGATCAACGGAGGCGAGCTGGTCATCGCTTCCGGAGACGACGGGCTGCATGCGGACGCCCGGCTTGAAATCAACGGAGGCTCCATCGACCTTGCCAAGAGCTATGAAGGGATCGAGAGCTCGGTGATCGTACTGAGTGCGGGCACTGTGCGGGTTGCCGCATCGGACGACGGCATCAACGGATCCGGCGGGGCGGATGCTTCGTCGGTCAACGGCCGCCCCGGTCAGAATATGTTCGAGTCCTCCAACGCATCCCTTGAAATCAGCGGAGGGTACTGGTATGTCGATGCGGGCGGCGACGGAATCGACATCAACGGAACCATCGCCATGACCGGTGGAACCGTCGTGGTCAACGGGCCGACGGACAACGGGAACGGACCGATCGACTACATCGGCAGTTTCGATATCTCCGGCGGTCTCCTGGTCGCTGCCGGCAGTTCCGGAATGGCCGTGGCGCCCAGCACGACGTCTGCGCAGTGTTCGGTCATGGTCAATCTCAGCGGCGTCCAGCCGGCCGGAACCCTCTTCCGCATCCAGGAGGCTTCCAGCGGCGAAGAGATTCTGGCCTTCATGCCGTCCAAATCATACCAGTCGGTACTTGTGGCCGGTCCCGATCTGAAGCAGGGTGAAACCTATCAGGTTCTGACCGGAGGCACCGCAACCGGTTCAGAGCAGGACGGGTTGTACTCCGCGCCGGACTGCACCGCCGGCACGGTTGTGACTGAACTGACTTTGACCGGCATGGTCACCACTTACGGATCCGGCGGGATGTCCGGGCCCGGCGGCGCCATGCCCGGAGGCACACCCGGCAGACGCTAACAAGGGTTCGCATGCCATGGGGAGCGGAGAAGTCCGCTCCCTTTTTTGTGGTTGACAGTCGGAAGGATGAAGGCCATTATATCAGTGTGATATATCAGCAGGGAGGATTCCGACATGCCGCAACAGAACAAGACCCGATTTGCCATCCTGGGTGTGCTGTCGATCCAGCCGGCTTCCGGATACCGGATCAAACAATTCTGTGACGCCGGGATCGCCGGATTCTGGAATGAGAACTACGGCCACCTGTATCCGATGCTCCGCCAGATGTCCCGGACGGGAGAGATCGAACCGGTTGACGGATCGACATCCGTACGGCGGAGTCAGCAGTACCGGATCACGGAAACAGGACGCGCCGTCCTGCGCAGA
>JAGOFF010000073.1 GCA_017997315.1 Clostridia bacterium | reverse complement strand
CCTATTGTAAGATTAACTTGAGCCATAGGTTCGTTCCTTTCGGTTTGTTAGTTTCCTCAAAACCAATTATACCGAAAGTGAGCTTATGGCTCATTTTTCAATTTACACCAAGTCTACGGGCACGATCTTTGATGTGCCCGATGATGAGCTTTATTGCAACATTATTGTATTATTGGGGAGAAATTATATCGCTGTGGGCGTTTATTTCCATTTGGCTACATACAATCATGCATAACTTTCCACTCGCACTTTTCTCTCAGCTATTCTTTATTCAACCGCTTGTCAGAACCATTTTCGGTTTTCTTTTCAAAGGTCAGCTAAAGCAGGTTGAAGTAAAATATTCGCCACAGCCGGCAAGATAGAAATGTACACCGATATGATCTGTGGATACCGCGACAGAGGACTCCCTGACCATTTGTCCACGGCCTTGTTTCTAGACATGGAAAAACAAAAAATATATTAATATTTGTATAATAATATGGCGAAATATTATCAAAAACAGGAAGCCCAGAATATAAGGATAACTGATACAATTAGAATCGCAGAACCCATAGAACCTAAACATGATTATTTAGGAAACGCTCAAAAGGGGCGAGTGGGAATGATGAATGTTCCAGGAGATTCCGGTCAACCTATACGGCAGCATGGAGACGCTGACCGTAGAGTACAAGGCGAATGCCGATCCGCGTGAAGCGGGATTCCATCTGCTGAACCTCCCGTTTCCGATCGAGGACAGCATCGGCTATCCTGTGATTCATGCGTTTTTCGCGGATATGAAGGCGACCGGCTACAAACGATACTGCGGCTTCATACAATTCATCGAGCGGATCGAAAAGCGGGACGGCCGAATCCGTAAAGCGCTGTCGGTGGATGTAGCCCCCGAATTCCGGGCCGGGCGCAACCCGTTCTTTTCCTATGGATATCCGGCAAGCCTGTTTGATGCTCCATGCAGGAACCTGAGGGATTGCGACGAGCTGGGGTGGACGGCATTCACTTATCTTGTAGAGATGCCTACGCGTATCAACGGGAATCAGATCAGGCACTTGGCAGGCTTTTCATGGGGCTATGCGGAGGATCGGCAAGGGCTGATAGAACGCCAGGAACTGAAGTTGCTGACGCCGGCGGACTGGAAAAAGCAGTACGGCTTTCTGGAAAAATGGATGAAATGCGGTTCCGACAAGGTCAATCCGCCGACTTGAGCCGCCGGCGGCCGTACCGGCAGCCGTAGTGTCGTTGAATGGCAAGATGAAGGTATACGGCGGAAGAGATTCCTGGGAATAGCAAATGAAGAAAATCAACAGTATTCACTACGGCAACAGTCTGCTTGCGGCGGGGCTCATCTTTCTCGTGCCGGTTCCGCTTGTTTTGAGTGCCATCAATAGAACCATGAACTCGGAGATTATGAGTGGCGCGGGAATAGGGTCTATCGCCGCGGGCGCGGTCATCGAACTGACAATGGCAGTCATCCTGGCGATAGAATCCCATCAAGACAGGACAATCGACGAGTACTACGGTAAAAATCCGCAGAGCGGGAAAACACCGCAGCAGATCCTGGACGAGAGGAGAAAACCGTATTTGCGGCTGCGCAACAAACAGCATAATTAGATTGGCCGGACAGTATAAGCGCATGGAGAAGCACAAGTGAACGTTGTATACCGATCGTTGAAAATGGATGAGTGCCGCAGAATCCGGGAAATGGATGTCTCCCAGTACATCCGGCGGGCCTGGCGGGAAGTCGACAACCGGCGGCAGCTGATAGAGATCGACTGGTTGGAGCCGGACTTCCCCAACGGCTATGAGAACCACTTGGCGAATCTGGAGAACACCATCCGGTCGGACGGCATCGCGCTGGGTGCCTTTTCCGAAAGCAGGCTCGTCGGCTACTGCACGGTGAATCCGGAGTTTTTCGGGGACATCAGCCGCTATATGCTGCTGGACCAGCTCTTTATCGACAGAGGGTTCCGGGGGAAAGGGATCGGCAGAGCACTGTTCATGCAGGCTGCGGCGCGGGCACGGGCAAGGGGGGCCGACAAGCTGTATATCTGCGCAGGCTCCTCGGAGGATACCGTCGCATTCTATATTGCCATCGGCTGTCAGGAAGCGGCGGAAGTCAACCAGGCACTGTATGGAATGGATCGTCGGGACCTCCAGATGGAGTATGACTGCACCGGACGGTAGCCGGACAGGTCCGCACCGGACATAAAAACGGTGCGGCAGGATGTCCCTGCCGCACCGGTCCGCTGCCGTCTGCCGACGCTGTCCGTACGGTCCGCTTCAGAACCGGATGACCCGGGGCGCAGCCGTGAACGAGGAGATCGTCGCGACTGCATTTTTCAGGTAAAGCACCTGGGTGTTGTCGTCCGTGGCGGAATACATCCCCTGGAGGGAAGGGTAGCTGTCAAGCATGCTCTGCTTGGCCTCGACGCGCTCGTCCGGGATCGCGTCCGCCTGGATCCGGATCCACTCTCCGCCGCTCATGGCGCAGATTTCGACCTTGGGATTGGCGAGCATCTGCTTCGATACCGGTTTGACCTTGCCGGTCTGGATGTACAGCTTTCCATCAAAGAGGTTGACCGTACCGAACGGCCGGACCCGCGGCTGGTCGCCCTCGACGGTCGCCAGATAGTAGGTTTCGCACTTCTTCAAAAAATCGTATACTTCCTTCATGTCCTTGCTCCTTTGGCGTATTGAATCGGATTTCGCATGCATCGTTAATATACCATACTACTTTATCGCGCGTGAGTGTATAAACCGATGAACGAAAAAAACGACTGGCAGGCGAATCCATCCAGGACGAAGGAAAAGCGTACGGATGCATTCGAATACGCTAGAAAAACTGAGAAAAACAAAACAATCGGCTGAACCAGTCGGATATTTTCAAACATATCTTGACAGGGTGCCATGCCCCCGATAGAATGAGAAAGCATTTCAACCGGAATGATGTCAGCACACCCGAACCGGAGGTATTTACAGGACATGAGCACCTATGTCGCCAAGCCCTCGCTCATCCAGCGGAAATGGTACGTGGTCGATGCGGACGGACAGACGCTGGGCCGGATGGCCAGCGTGGTCGCCGGCATCCTGCGCGGCAAGAACAAGCCCGAATTCACCCCTTTCCTCGACACCGGGGACTACGTCATCATCGTCAACGCCGCCAAGATCGTGTTGACGGGCAAGAAGCTCGACAACAAGATGTACCGTTATCACACCGACTATCCCGGCGGCCTCAAGGAAATCCGCTACCGCACGCTGATGCAGAAGAATCCCTGCAAGGTCGTCGAACTGGCAATCAAGGGCATGCTGCCCAAGAACGCTCTCGGCCGGCAGATGTACCGCAAGCTGAAGGTTTACGCGGGTCCGGACCATGACAACGCGGCCCAGAAACCGGAACCGCTCACGATCGAGAATTGACAGGGAGGACTGAAGGAGCATGGTCAAGACCGTCAAACCCAAAGCATATTTTTACGGCACCGGCCGTCGCAAGAACGCGGTCGCACGTGTACGCATCCTGCCGGGCAGCGGCGTCATCACGATCAATGAAAAGGAACTCGACAGCTACTTCGGACTCGAGACGCTCAAGCTGATCGTCCGCCAGCCGCTGGTCGCCACCGCGACCGAGGGCCGGTTCGATGTGGTCTGCAGCGTTTACGGCGGAGGGCTTTCCGGCCAGGCCGGCGCCATCCGGCACGGCATCGCGCGCGCCCTCGTCGTCGCGGACGAGGAGGCGTTCCGGGCCACGCTGAAGAAGGCGGGATTCCTGACCCGCGATTCCCGTATGAAAGAGCGCAAGAAGTACGGACTCAAAAAGGCGAGAAAAGCCTCCCAGTTCTCCAAGCGCTGATACAGGATTCCCTTTTCGGGCGGCCTGCGCGCCGATCGGACGAGAAGTACAAGGCCGTCGCGGGACCTCCCTGCGGCGGCCTTGCGACATAGGAAAGGCAGGTACGGACATGATACTGATCCGGAACGGACAGGTGCATACCATGGAGGACGGCCGGACATATCCCGACGGATATGTCCTGATCGGGAACGACGGAAAGATCGCCTCGGTCGGGGACGGCCTTCCGGCCGGCTTCCGTCCGGGAGACGCGGACGAGATCGACGCGGGGGGAGGATGGATCCTTCCCGGCTGGGTGGACGCGCACTGCCATATCGGCGTGTTCAACGACGGACTGGTCGAGGAGGGGTCGGACGGCAACGAAATCACCGATCCGTGCACTCCGCAGCTCCGCGCCGTGGATGCGGTCTACCATGCGGACCGTTGCTTCGAAGAAGCCGCGACCGGCGGTGTGACATCCGTCATGACCGGACCGGGGAGCGCGAACGTCATCGGCGGGCAGTTCGCCTTTCTGAAGACGGTCGGGCGCTCCGTCGACGACATGGCCGTACTTGTGCCCGCCGCCATGAAGATGGCCTTCGGCGAGAATCCGAAGAACTGCTACGGCACCGGGTCCAAGACGCCCCAAACCCGTATGGCGACGGCCTCGATCCTGCGCGACTTCCTGTCGCGCGCCAGGGAGTACGCACGCAAGCGGCAGGAACCGGACGAGTCCAAGCGCCCGGCATGGGATATGAAAATGGAGGCCCTCCTGCCGGTCCTGGACGGCCGGCTGGCGGCCAAAATCCATGTGCACCGGGCGGACGACATCCTGACCGCGGTCCGGATCTGCAACGAGTTCGGCCTGCGCTACACCCTTGACCACTGTACCGAGGGATATCGGGTGGCCGACATCCTGCGCGAGGAGTACGACCGCGGGCGCGAAGATCCCGAGGCAGGCAAAGGCACCGGAAGGGGCCGGCTCGAGGGAGTGCTCGTCGGACCCCTTCTCTCGGACCGGAGCAAGCCGGAGCTCTCCCGGCAGGATATCCGGAATCCCGGAATCCTGGCCGCCGCGGGACTCCCGGTGGCCATCCTCACGGACCATCCGGTCATTCCGATCCAGTATCTCCCGATCTCGGCCGCGGTCGCGGCACGGGAGGGAATGGGCGAGGAACACGCCCTCCGTGCCATCACGATCGAAGCCGCCCGCCTGTGCGGCATGGACGGCAGAACCGGCAGCCTGGCACCGGGCAAGGATGCGGACATCCAGGTGCTGGACGGCCATCCTTTCGACCTGCGCACCACGGTGAAGCAGGTGTTCATCGACGGCCGGCGTGTTTCCGGCCCGCGCGCCGGATGACGGGCTCCGGCCGCCTCCGGTTCACCAGCGGCTCGCGCGGGGCGACTTTCGAGGCCGGCCGGGCACTGGGACGCCTGCTGCGGCCGGGCGATATCGTCGCGCTGGACGGGGACCTGGGCGCGGGCAAGACGGTCCTGGCTGCAGGGATCGCGGCGGGGATCGGCTGCAAGGGGGCGGTGTCCAGTCCGACCTTCGTGCTTGCGATGGATCACCCGGCAGGACCCGGGGGGATGGCGATGCGCCACATGGACCTGTATCGGCTGACGGGATCCCGGGACTATCTGGACAGCGGGCTCGACGAGATGCCCGATCCGGGCGTCAGCGTGGTGGAGTGGGCCTCCGTGGCCGGAGATGCGCTCCCCCCGGTCCGGATCGGAGTATCGATGCAGTTTCTGGACGGCGACCGCCGGCGGATCGAGATGGTGTTTCCCCCGCCGGACGGCGCAAAGCGTGCCGGAACGATGGCCGGGATTCTGGAGACCAGCCCCGGGATCCTCGGGGTGCAGCGGATGGGTCCGGACGAGGGTCCGGAAGAGATTCACGGACCGGCAGAGAGGGGCGACGGATGATCACACTGGCATGCGACACCTCGGGCAAGACCTGTTCCGCCGCGCTCCTCGACGGGGAGCGGATTCTCGCGGAACGGGTGGAGCCCGGCACAGCGGCCTACTCGACCACATTTCTGCCCATGGTCATCGACCTGCTGTCGGATTGCGGCATGGGATTCGCGGAAGTCGGCCGGTATGCCTGCACGTTGGGCCCGGGTTCCTTCACCGGCATCCGGATCGGAATCGCGACGGTGCAGGGCATGGCGTACGCGTCCGATCGGCCGGCCATAGGCGTGCCGACGCTGGAGGCGCTCGCCTGGCCTTTGCTGGGGAGGGCGGACACGGTGGTCTGTCCGGTGCTCGACGCGCGGAACGGGCGTGTGTACGCGCAGGCATGGTTGGGCGGACCGCGTTTCATCGAGGCGTTTCCCCCCGCCGCCATGCAGATGGACGCTTTCCTTGCGGCATTGTCCGATCTGGCCGGTACGCGGCGGTTCGTGTTCTGCGGAGACGCGGCGGAGACCGCCGCAGCGGCGGCTGCCGGACTTCTTGGACCGGGGGTCGTGGAGCCGCCCGCGCATACGGTGCTCCGCGCAGGATGGGTCGGACAGGCCGCGCTGGCGGCGCTGGCCGCCGATCCGGAACGCGACCGCTCCCCCGCGAATCTGCAGCCGGTCTACCTCGGCCGGTCCCAGGCGGAACGTTCCCGGGGGATCGATGCATCCGGGTGGTCTGCGCCCGGGAGAAACCGGTGATCGGACTGCGCTTCGGAACCGCGGCGGATGCGGACGCGGTCTTCCGGATTTCGGAGGCATCCCTGGGCAATCCGTGGAGCCGGGAATCGCTCCGCTCGGAGTTCGACCGGCCCGACACCGTCCGGTTCCTGGTCGCGGAGAACGGCGGCGGGATCGTGGGATTCATCCACTGGTGGAGGATCCTGGACGAAGCCCAGGTCATGAACCTTGCCGTCCTGCCCGATCATCGGCGCCGCGGGATCGGAGCCGCCCTGCTGCGGGAGGCGATCCGCCTTGCACGGAACGAAGGTGCATCCTCGATGGTCCTCGAGGTCCGGGAAGGCAACACGGCCGCGCGCGGACTGTACGGCTCCGCCGGCTTCGCCGCACTGGCGACGCGGACGGGGTATTACCCGGACAATGGTGAAATCGCTGTATTCATGGGGCTGTCCTTCGTTCAGGTTCGATGCTTTTCATGCTCATCCGCCATGTCGGGATGCGTGGCTGTGTTCGTGTTGACAACCCTCGCGAATACCCCCTATACTGTTCGTAAACTGTTGTTTTCATGAGGGTTGTTGCGGGTGTCTGAACTGGACGATCGTGGCGCCGGCCGCAGAGCGGAGGATTGACAATGGTATCCAGAAAAGTGTCGTTCAACTGCGAAGAAGCATTGCAGATGAAGGCGGTGGCCGTCCTGATCCAAAAGGCATCGGTGTTCCGCTCCGGCATCTGGCTCTATCGCGGCGAACGGCGCGCGAACGCCAAGAGTCTGCTGGGCGTGATGTCGCTCGGCATCGAAAACAACATGGAACTTGAACTGACGGCCGAAGGGCCGGATGAAAACGAGGCGGTGGAGTCGATCGCCTCCTATCTGGAGAACCCGGCGTTTTGAACCGGTTCACGGATCTCCCCGGGTGACGCCATGCCTTCTCTTGACACTCCGCTGAACGCGAGACTCGATATTGTACCCGCCGCCCCCGGTGTATACCTCATGAAGGATGCCGGGGGCTGTGTCATCTATGTGGGCAAGGCGGTCAGCCTGCAATCCCGGCTGCGCAGCTATTTCGGACCCAATCCGCGCGGGAATGCCAAAGTGATGGCCATGATCTCGCACGTGCGGGAGTACGAATACATCGTCTGCACCTCCGAGATGGAGGCGCTGATCCTCGAGAACAACCTGATCAAGCGGTATTCCCCACGCTACAACATCCTGCTGCGCGACGACCGGGAATACCCGTATATCCGCGTGACAATGAACGAGGAGTACCCGCGCATCCTCAAGGCGTTCCACATCGGCTCCGACCGCGCGTCGGGCGCGCGCTACTACGGCCCGTATCTCGGCGGGGACCTGTACCATGCGCTGCGCGCACTGCGCGACATTTTTCCGGCAAAGACCTGCCACCGCGTCCTCCCCCGGGACATCGGGAAGGAGCGCCCCTGCCTCAACTACCATATCGGCCGGTGCGTCGGACCCTGCCGCGGCGACGTGCCCGTGGCTGCGTACCGGGAAGTGGCGGAAAACATCTGCCGCTTCCTTGAGGGCAGGTACACCGGACTGATCCGCGACATGGAGGAAGCCATGCGCGAAGCTTCGGAGCGGATGGAGTTCGAGAAGGCGACCGTGATCCGGGACCGGATCCGCGCGCTGCAGTCCCTGATGAACCGGCAATCCGCGGTGTCGGGCGATGAATCCGACCGCGATGTCGTAGGGATCGCCCGCAACGGCGGGGAAGCCTGCATCCGGAAGCTGGAAGTCCGTTCCGGGCGGATCATCGGCTCGTCGGCGTTTTTCTTTGAAGACCGGGGCGAGGAGGACGGGGAACTGGTCGCGGCGTTCATGGCCCAGCACTATCCCGACACCCCGATGATCCCGCCGGAAATCCTGCTGCCGGCGGAGATCCCCGAAGCCGACGGGATGGAGGAGTACCTGCGCGGACTGCGGGGCGGCCGGTGCAGGGTGCGCGTGCCGCAGCGCGGCGAAGCGCGGAGGCTGCTCGACATGGCCGGGGAGAACGCGGCCCAGGCGCTGCGCCGGAGGACGCTCCTGGTGGGGAAGACGCAGTCCGCGATGGATGCCGCGCTGGACCGGCTGGGGGAACTGACCGGGGCGGAACGCCGGCCGGCACGCATCGAAGCCTACGACGTCTCCAACACCGGCACCCAGGACAAAGCCGCGAGCATGGTCGTCTTCATCGACGGAAAGCCGGTCAAACGGCTGTACCGGCTGTTCCGGATCGCCACGGTGGAGGGGCAGGACGATTATGCCTCGATGCGCGAGATCCTGGACCGGAGGCTCGCCAAGGCGGGCGACGAAGCGTTCGGACAGATGCCGGACCTCATCCTGGTGGATGGAGGCGGCGGACACATGTCGATTGCACTGGATTCGGTCGCCAGAGCGGGCGCGGGCATCCGCGTCGCGGGCATGGTGAAAGACCGGCGCCACCGCACCCGCGGGTTGGCGCTGCCGGACGGGCGGGTCGTCGAGCTGGCGCCCGACGCGGCCGGTGAGGAAGGGGAAGGGTCGTCCGAACGCGACGGGATGGAGCGGGAAGCGGCGCTCGGACTCCTCCGGCTGGTCACCGCCATCCAGGACGAAGCGCACCGGTTCGCCGGGAACTACAACAAGAAGCTGATGGCGAAACGCCATACCCGGTTCTCCCTCGAAGGGATCCCCGGCATTGGGCCGGCACGCCGGAAAGCGCTCATCCGGGCTTTCGGCGGTCTCAAGGGCGTCGAAGCGGCCTCGCTTGATGACCTCGCGGCCGCGGAAGGCATGACCCGGCCCGCCGCGGAGGCGGTGTTCAAACACTTTCGTGACAAGGAGGGCGGCTGATGGCGTTGTTTGCGATCGCCGACGTCCACCTGTCACTCGGCTCCGACAAGCCGATGGATATTTTCGGCCCTGCCTGGTCCGACCATGTCGCGCGGCTCGAAGCGGGATGGCGGGAGACGGTGGATGAAGCCGACACCGTCCTGATCCCTGGCGACGTTTCCTGGGCGATGGATTTCAACCAGCTTCTTCCGGACCTTCGTTTTCTGGACGCGCTGCCCGGGGAAAAGATCCTGTCGCGGGGCAACCACGACTACTGGTGGAGCACATTCGCGCGCATGGAGGCGTTTACGGCGGCCGAGGGCCTCGGCAGCATCCGCTTTCTCAAGAACAACGCCTATGTGCGCGCCTCCGATGTAATCTGCGGGAGCCGCGGATGGATTCTGCCCTGGGACGCGGATTTCACCCGTCAGGACGCGAAGGTCCTGGAACGGGAGCGGGGGAGGCTGCGGCTGTCCCTGTCGGCCGCCGCGTCCGCGGAGGAAGACCGCAGGGAAGGCGTGTCGCCCCGGCGTGTCGCCATGCTGCACTATCCGCCCACGGACCAGCGTTTCCGGCCGTCCCCGTTCACCGACCTGCTCGAGGAATTCGAAGTGTCGGTCTGCGTTTACGGGCATCTGCACGGCATGGGCGCGCGTCTTGGCCCGGACGGGGAGAGCGCCCGCGGCGTGCGCTTTGTCAACACGTCGGCGGATTTTCTCGGCTTCCGCCCGCTGCGGATCT
>JAGOFF010000072.1 GCA_017997315.1 Clostridia bacterium | reverse complement strand
GCGGCGGCGATCCGCCCTGCGAACCGTTCCTCGCCGTAATCCCGCAGGATGCGTGCCAACGCGTCCTGCGGATATCCGTTCACCACGTCGCGCGCGGAAAGCGCAGTGCCCGGATTCATCCGCATGTCCAGCGGGCCGTCCTGCGAGTATCCGAATCCCCGTTCCGGCGAATCCAGTTGCGGTGAAGACACGCCGAGATCCGCCAGGATACCGTCCGCCCGGTTGATTTCGAACCGGTCCATCGCGTCGTCGAGGCGGGAAAAATCCAACTGAAGCACATGGTGCGATGCACGGGTATCCACGGCTCCGAGCACACGGCCGGTCTGCCGCACGGCCGAGGGATCCTTGTCGATGGACAACAGCCGTCCCCCCTCGCCAAGCCGCTCGAGAATCCCGCGTGAATGTCCTCCGCCGCCGGCGGTGCAGTCCACATAGACGCCGTCCGGACGGATGGAAAGCAGGTCCATGCATTCCCCGAAAAGCACGGGAAGATGGGTAAACTCACAATCCCTTGACATCGTATTTCGTCAGGTCCTGCGAAGTCAGCGGAGGGCCGCCGGCAAGGCGTTTCTGCTCATAACGGGTCTTGGAACAGATTTCAAGTTTGTCGAACATGTAGATGATGTAGACTTCATCGCCGGGCTGGACGCCGATATGGTTCCAGAGTTCTTCACTCAGGCTGATCCTGCCCTGGGAGTCGACGTCGCAGGACATCGCCTCGCCGATGATCTCGCGGCGCATCTCACGGACGAGAGGATCCGTGCCGGACAAAGCCGCGATCTGGTCGCGGATGGATTGGAACGGCTTGGCGGCATACCCCGCCAGATACCCTTCATCCAGGCTGTGGGTGACGTAGACCGGCGAACCCAGATCCCCGCGGAGTTTGGACGGCAGGAAGATCCGGCCCTTGGCATCGATGGTGTGGGTGTACTTCGCCATGTCTGCCCTCCCTTCCGTCGGTCCTGAGATTCACCACAATTAACCACAATGATTAGTTATCGCTCCACAATTCACCACATAGGAGTATTTTACACGTGCGTTTCGATTCCTGCAATCCTTCGCCCGAAAACACCTCCTCTGTAACGCAAACGTAAAAAAAGCCCCCGTCCGGGGGCTTTTCATACAATGGATCGGTTCGGAAGTCGGCGTCAGGTCTTCCCGGTCAGGCTGCGGTCCATGGAAACGCAAAGCATGACGCCCAGTGAGAGGTAACTCACGATCATGGCCGTCCCGCCATAGCTCATATAGGGCAGCGGGATGCCCGTGATCGGCAGCAGTCCCACACACATGCCGAGATTCTCGATGTAGTGGAACGCCAGAACGGACGCAAGGCCGGCGATCATCAGGGAGGACGAGGTCCTGCGGACTTTGGAGGCGATATAGAAACACCGGGCGATGAAGAAAAACACCAGGATGAACAAGGCGGCGCAACCGACCAGTCCGGTCTTCTCCGCGACCGCTGTAAAGATGAAGTCGGACTCCTGCTCCGGCACATACACCGTCAGCCCATTCGGGTTGCCCAGAATCCCGCCCGATTGGATGGCCAGGCGGGACTGGGTGACATGGAATGTCGCATCCGGATCGTAGGCGGGAAACAGGAACGTGAGGATCCGGTTCTGCTGGTACGGTTTGAGAACCGCCGTAAACACGACGGGCACCGCCACGACCGCCCCCGAGAGCGCAAGCAGCACAAAGCGGAGACGGATCCCCCAGGCGAACACCATGACGGCCAGCATGATGGTGATCACCATGGCGGTGCCGAAATCCGGCTGAAGCGCGATGAGTCCGATGATCGGCGCGCAGGCACCGGCAAGCAGCGCGAATCCCTTCAGCCGGTTGTGCCTGCCGAAACGATTCAGGCGGATCGCCTCCAGAATATAGGCGCTGACCATGGCTAGCCCGGCCTTGGAGAGTTCGGACGGCTGGAAGGAGCCCACGACCGGCAGCGAAAGCCAACTCTGTGAACCGGAACCGTTCGGATCGAACCCGAGCGGGGTGAACCGCACCAGGAACAGCAGCAGGATGCTCGCGCCGTATACCGCGAATCCCATGATCCGCAGCATGGGGACTTCAAGGAGACTGATCGACAGGGCGCACAGGACACCGAGCACAACGGCGCCGACCTGCCGGTAAAAGCTCATGGGATAGGTCGTCCCCGTTTTGAGCACATCGTTCAGCGCGGACAGTCCGATCAGCGTGATGCAGAGAACCGGGACCAGCAGCCAGTAATCCAGCGCCCGGAAGTAATCGTCCTGACGCAGCCTTTCAAGCCCTGGTTTCGGCATCAGTCTCCCGAACCGGGATCCCCGGCCGGCCTGTCGTCCTCCGGGGGTTCCTCCCCGTGTCCTTCCGCTTCTTCGCCTTTGTCGGCAGTTTCATCTCCGTCACCGGAGTCCCCCGAGTCCCCGGATTCCCAAGGTTCCGCTACCGAGGTGTCGATCGTTTCCAGCCCGGTTCCCGCGATCGCGGGCGCCATCCGGCTCTTCCGGTAGAAAAGCGCAAGGAGGACCAGCGATCCGACGACCATCACCGCGGATAGGACCTGCGAGATGCGCAGCCAGGTGTTCCCGATGAACAAAGCGTCCGTACGGATCCCCTCGACAAAGAAACGCAGGAGTCCGTAGAGCAGCAGATACCAGACCGTCACTTCAAAAGGCTTGCGCGCGGCCTTGCGCACCCGGGTCAGGATGAAGAATATGATCAGGTTCCCGATGAACTCGTACAGGAAAGTCGGATGGACCGGCTTCTCCGGATCCAGCCCTGCGAGGTTGAGCCCGGTCAGATAGCGGTTGGTCTGCTCGCTGTACATCCCCCAGGGAAGCGTGGTGTTGGTGCCGAACGCTTCCTGGTTGAAGAAGTTTCCCCAGCGGCCGATCGCCTGTCCGAGCGGGACATACACCGCCAGGAAATCGGTCATCCGGGCAAAACGGATCTTCTTGATTTTACAGACCAGCCAGATCCCGAAGAGACCCCCAAGCACTCCGCCGTAAAAGGCCAGTCCGCCCGACCGGGTCGAGAATATCGCCCAGAGGTTGTCTTTGTAGTAGTCCCAGGAGAAAACCACGAAAAACAGCCGCGCGCCGATGATCATGAAAACGACGATGGCGATGAAGGTGTCCATGATATCATCCTGCCGGAGACCGGAATACCGGGCGTTCCGGATCGCGAGTCCCATGCAGAAGAAGACGGCGAAGGTCAGCAGGATGCTGTACCAGTAGATGTCGAATGAGAACAGGTTGAATGCGATCGGTTCCACATAGACCGAAATCCCAAGCCCTTCGAAAGTGACGTCATATCCCGTCATTCGTTATCCTCCCCGGTTCGTCCGAATACGCACACGCGGGCCACGCGGGCCGGATCGGTCAAAAAAGCCATGGACGCGGTGGCGTGCTGTGCGTTTATCCTATCATATACACCAGGATATTCAAACAAATCAACCTTATGGAGCGCGGCTTGCGCCGCCGCCATTCCGCATTGGCGGACATGGTCGAGCGAGCGGAGGAAGTCGCCCGCCGCAGCACGTTTCTGGACATCGAACCAGCCGGGGTCGATCCCTGCCGAAAATGTCTCGGCCAGCCCGGTGACCAGCGCGTCCGCAGCCTCTTCCGGCACGGCCGACTCGCCGCCGGCGACAAGGTACGCGAAGTCCCGCTCACAGACATACTGGAAGCCGAACGAATCATTCAGGATCCCTCTGTCGTACAAGCGGTTGAACAGCCCGGAAGACGGACCCAGCAGGCACTCCATCAGCAGTTGGCCCGACAGTTTCCGTTCGGCCAGATCCATTCCGTCCAGCGGTCGGGAAGGCAGCACGACGGAATCCTTGAATCCGACCAGGAAGGTCGGAGCCCCCACATCCATCCGCAGAACCTGCGACGGCCGGGCAATCCCTGCCGGTTCATCCGGCAGTTCGACGGCCGGTACTCCGGCACCGGCACCGTTCAGCCGTCGTTCGAATCCCTCCAGTACCGCTTCTTCATCGATATCGCCGACCAGCGTTACAGACGCCGCCCCCGGACGGTAGAACCGGGCCGCGATCTCTTTCAGATGCGTGGCGGTGATCGTCTTGACGGTTTCCGGGGTTCCCGCGATGTCGATGCGGACCGGATGTGTCGAGTACAAGCCTTCCAGAAGCGCATTGTAGGAGCGGCTGTCCGGATCGTCCAGATACATGCCGATCTCGGAGAGGATCACACCCCGTTCGGATTCGATCCGCGCCTCCGTCAGGACGGGATCCATGACGGCATCGAAAAACAAAAACAAGGATTCCTCAAACTGCTCGACCGCGGTGAAGTGGTACAGGGTATGCGTGCTGGAGGTATACGCGTTCGCGTCGGCTCCCGCGGCGGACAACCGCGCCAGCAGCCCGCCCCCCTCTTCCTTGCTGAAAACGCAGTGTTCCAGGTAATGAGCGGATCCGGCCGGCGATTCGATCCGCCGTCCGTCCTCAAACCAGGCACCATGGATTGAACCGTACGGGATGCAGATCGATCCGAAACGCCTCGAGAATCCGGGTCTCGGCAGGATGTCGAGCCGGAACCCGAAGACGTGACGGTACATTTTCAATACCGCTCCGGACATCGGATCCCGTTTTTCCGTCATGCACCAGCCGGGCCTGATCATAGGTCTTCCCTTCCACCGGACGAATCCGGCATCAGCACATAGATGCTGGCCATCCTGAGACCGGCGGCCAGGGCCTGGATCCGGCCGGGAGACACGTCGTCCAGCAGCCGCAGTGCGTCCTCAAGGTGGAACAGCCGGCCGTTCGTCAGTCCGGCGGAGTAGAAGCCAAGCATACCCGCCAGACTGTCGGACACGGTCAGAAGCTGGTTGCGGACCATGGTGACGGAACGATCGAAAAGCGAGCGGTCGAATCTCCCCAGGGCCAAAGTCTCCAGCTGTTCCCCGATCGTATCCAGCGCGGCCTCCACATGGACCGGTGCGACGCCGGCATAGACCGCCAGTCCGCGCACGTGCCGCATGACCGAGGTGAAGACGCTGTAGGCAAGCCCCTTCCGTTCGCGCACATGCTCAAACAGAAGCGAGTGGGTGTCCGCTCCGAACATGCTGTTGAGCACATTGACAGCCATTCCCTCCGCGGAGAAATACGGGGGAAGTCCCGTGAGGCAGGCCACGATGCGTGCCTGTTCCATCGGACGGTGATCCGTTTTCCGGCGGCAGCCGTCCGGAATCGCACAAGGGGACGGTGCGACGCCTGGAACCGGAACCGGTGCGCGACGGCCCGCGGGCAGCCGCGCGACGAACCGGGTCAGCCAATCGCACTCCCGGATGCCGATGTCCCCGCCTGCGACAACCGTCAGCGATGCGGTCTCCAGCATGTCCCGGTACGCCTGGGCCAGTTCCGCCACGGTGATTTCCCGGAGAATCTCCGGATCACCGTCGGTATCCGTCCCGTGCCGGGTGCCGTCCAGGTACCAGCCGACCCCTTGGTCGACGGCGTATTTTTCCCGGTCGTTCCAACGCGCCTGCAGTTCATTCCCGTAACTGGCGCGTTCGGTCTCCACCACCGAAACCGGAAAAAGCCCTTCGCCATCCACCAGCGGATCGGCGAGCATGTCCGAGAGCAGCCGGGCCGCCTCGTCGAACACACGTGTACCGTCCGTCCAGGTGCTGACCGCATCCGCGACAAAGTGCAGGCAAAGGATATCTCCCTCCTTGTCGACGGTCGCGTCGATCCGCGCCCCGTACAGGCGGTCGAGCTCCACGGAAACCGCCTGGCGGTCCGGCAGCCTCCGGCAGCAGGAGACCAGAACGCGGAGCAGAAGGTTGTAGACCGTCGCCGCCCGCGGATGGAGCGCCGTCCGGAACGTGAATCCCAGGATGGATGTGCGGAAACGGGCGGTGCGAAGGATCCAGATCGGGACACCGTTTACCGTCGCGGCTTCCCGAAAGCGCTCGCAGGTGTCGTGCCAGCGGCGGACCGAGGCGATGTCCTCGCCGATCTGGGATGACAACTGGATCAGGCTGCCAAACTGTTTTTCTTCGCGGATCCTGGACAGGAACTCCACATCGATCCGCTTTCCGTAGTAATCGCCCTTCGTGTCCAGCAGGAATGTCTCGACCACCAGCCGTGTATCCTGGCTGTCCACCGTCGGCCTTGTCCCGATATTGGTGATGGACTCGAACACCCTGCCGTCCATCCGGGTCCGCGTCGCATACACCCCGGAAACGGGCGCCACTTTTCCCGGGGTGACCGTGATGTTCGCGGTCGGAAATCCGAGCCGTGAACCCAGCCGTCGTCCCGGCGTTACCGTTCCGCCGAGCGTATAGTCCCGGCCCAGGCAGGCGGAGGCTTCCTCCATGCGTCCCTGGGCGACCAGGCGCCGGATGAGCGTGCTGGACACTACGTTCCCGGCCATCGTGTACGCATCCGCGACCACGACTTCGATCCCGTGCCCTTCCGCCCAGGCGCGCATGGAATCCGCATTTCCGGAACGGTTTTTCCCATACCTGAAATCATAGCCGATGACCACCAGCCGGGCATCCAGCGCATCGACCAGGATCCTGCTCAGGAACTCGTCCTCCTCCATGTCCGCCAGCTGCCGGTCGAACCGCTGGAGATAGATTTCCTCCGCGCCGGATTGCGCGATCAGCTGCAGCCGCTCCTCCGGAGCGCACAGATACCCTTCCGGATTCTCCCGGCCGGAAATCACCTTGGACGGATGCACATCAAAGGTATAGACGCAGCTGCGCAGCCCGCGCTCCGCCGACAGGTACGCCAGTGTACGGACCACCTGCTGGTGGCCCCTGTGCATCCCGTCGAAAAATCCCATCGCCACACCGCGCCGGACACGTTCCGGCCGGCCGGCGGCACTGTCAATGATCTTCACGGTCCGCAAACACCCTTTCTGCATGGATCCATGTAATGCCGTCCCCGTCCCTCCGCAGCACACCGACCCCCAGGAAACCGTCCGGTCCGCTGACCGCCATCCGGGTGCCGTCCGCATAAGCGGCGGGAGACAGCCTATCCCCGGGCATGAAGGGGCGGCCGTGGATCATGTGCAGCGCATCGTCGAAGCCGATCCGCAAAGCCGGCATGTCCCGCAGAGCGGATTCCATCGGGAGCAGCACGCCCGTCGTCCGCAGCGCATCCCACCGGGCGTCGCCCGCGGAGGCGGCGATGGTCTCAAGGTTTTCCAGCGACACGGTTTCCTCCAGCCTGAACGGTCCGCAGGCCGTTCGGGTCAGTGCAGCCGCATGGGCTCCGAAACCGGTCGTCTCCCCGAGATCGCTGCACAGGGTCCGGATATACGTCCCTTTGGAGCAATCGATCTCCACATCGGCTTCCAGCATGCCGTCCCGCACCGCAATTTCCAGCGGCAAGGAACGGAATACGGTCACCGGCCGGGCTGCGCGTTCGATTTCCAATCCCTTCCGTGCATAGGCGTACAACGGGCGGCCGTCGATCTTTACGGCGGAATACATGGGGGGCGTCTGGAGACGTTCACCGGCCAGAGACTCCACCGCCTCCCGTATGGACCGGTATCCGTCCTCCTGCATGGCGGCAAGTTCCGCGTCGGACGGATCCCTGCCGCCGCAGGGATTCCCTGTACGATCCTGTGTATCGGTAAACCGGCCGAACCGTACGGTCACCCGGTAGGATTTGCTGTAGGATTCCATATACCGGGCGACTCCTGTCGCCCTGCCCAGCAGGACCGGCAGCACGCCGTCCGCGAACGGATCCAGGGTTCCGCAGTGCCCGACCCTGCGGATGTTCATGATCCGGCGGATCCGTGCCACGACGCCGAAAGAAGTCATCCCGACCGGCTTCACGACATTGAGGATCCCGCAGTCCGCACCGACCGTCATGTCCCGCCGTCCAGCCGCTTTCCGGCAAGGATCGCCAGCATGGCGGCCGCGCTTTCCAGATCCGTGCCCTCCAGGTTGAAACCGGCGGCGCGCGCATGACCGCCCCCCCCGAACGCGGAGGCGAAACCCGCTGCGTCGAATCCTTCCTTGCACCGGATGTTCACCCGCACGATCCCGTTCTCCCCCTCTTTCAAAACCAGGGCCACGCGGACGGAATCCACGGCGCGGAGCATGTTTGCGAGACCGTTTGTGTCGTTCTCGTCCGCGCCGGTATCGAGCAGCATCTGCCGGCTGACGCACAGGATGGCGACCGTTCCGTCGCGATGGAAAGCGGCGTGCTCATTGGCAAGGCCGATCAGCCGATACTTCGCCAAAGTCATGGACTCGAGGAGATCAAAACTCAACGCGCTGATGTCGACATCATACTGCATCAGTGCCGAAGCGATCCGGAAGGTTTCCCGGGTCGTGTTGGTAAAACGGAATCCGCCGGTATCGGTCAGGATCGCGCCCATCAGGCAGTTCGCTTCGTCGTGCGACAACAACTCGGAACCGGACAGGGTTTCCATCCGACGGATCAGATGATAGGCGATCTCCCCGACCGCGGCGGATGCCGGATCGATCAGGCGCAGGCCCTCGGACGGATGGCTGCTGATGTGGTGGTCCAGCACGATCTTGACCCGTGCGGCCTCATATAGCGCCGCGCGGCCGGCAAGACGTGACACATCGCCGCAGTCCAGCATGACCGCGGCATCCGGCTCCGCTCCCCGTTCCGGCCCTTCCGGGTTTCCGATCCCGATGAGGCCCGCGCCCGGCAGACGGGACAATGTCCAGTCGAGCGGTTCCTCGACCCGTACATCGGGTCGCCCGCCCAACCGGGCCACCGCACTCGCAACGGCCAGCGAAGTGCCCACGGCGTCGCCGTCCGCACGGACATGCGGGAGGATGGCGACCGTCCCGCCGCTCCGGGATACGGCGTACAGCGCCTTGGCGATGGCGTCCAGACCGGGTTCGAGACGACGGCCGGACTCGTCGCTCATCGGTCGGATTCCTCCGTCCGTTCCGGCCCGTTGTCCGTGGTCTTGTTCCCGCCGTCGGCGGCAGCGGGACCGCGGCCGATCACCTGGTCGATGATCCGGCTGATCTCGATGCCGCGTTCGATGGAGTTGTCAAAGACAAAATGGATCTCCGGCGTGAGACGCAGACGCATGCGGCGGCTCACCTCGCGGCGGACAAATCCGGTCGCCCGTTCCAGCGCCTTCCTGCAGTCGCGCCGGACCGCCTCGTCCCCAAGCACGCTGATATGGGCGTACGCGTGGGACAGGTCCCGGGTCACGCGGACCCCGACCACAGACACAAGGTCCGGAATCCGGGGATCCTTGAGGTCGTCCCGGATGATTTCAGACAGGATGGTGCGCATCTCGTCGCCCACCCGGTCGGATCGTTCCATCTGCTCAGGTCCTTTCGACTTCCTTCATCTCGAACGCTTCGATGATGTCGCCTTCCTTGATATCGCTGAACTTGTCGATCGAGATGCCGCACTCGTAGCCGCTGGCCACTTCGCGCACATCATCCTTGAACCGCTTGAGGGACTGCAGTTTCCCTTCGTGGACGACCACGCCTCCCCGGACGACACGGACTTCGGCCGACCGCACGACATGCCCGTCGGTGATGTAGCAGCCCGCGACGGTCCCGGAACCGGTGATCTGGAAGACCTGACGGACTTCCGCATGCCCGAGCACGTTCTCCTTGTAGATCGGGGCAAGCAATCCCTTCATGGCGGCCTGGATATCCTCGATCGCGTTGTAGATGATCCGGTACATCCGCAGGTCGACCCCGTGGTCCGCGGCGATGTCCGCGACATTGGTCGCAGGGCGGACGTTGAAGCCGATGACGATCGCATTCGCCACTTCCGCAAGGCTGACGTCGCCCTCGGTGATCGCGCCGACCGCGCCATGGATGACCCGAACCCGGACTTCGTCGGTCGTCAGTTTTTCGAGAGACTGCTTGACCGCCTCCACACTTCCCTGGACGTCCGCCTTGACGATGAGATTGAGCTCCTTGACCTCGCCCGCGGACATCTTGGAGTACAACGACTCCAGGGACATCCGGGAACTCTGCCGCAATCCCTGTTCGCGCTGCTCGGTCCGGCGGCGCTCCACCAGGGTGCGCGCGACCTTCTCGTCGGTGACGACGTAGAAGATCTCTCCGGCTTCCGGCACTTCGGGAAGCCCGATGATTTCCACCGGGGTGGAAGGCCCGGCTTTCTTGATCGGCGCGCCTTTGTAGTCCGTCATGGCGCGTACGCGCCCGACGACGGATCCTGTGACGAGGGTGTCGCCGGTGAGAAGAGTACCGCGCTGGACCAGCAGTGTCGCCACCGGTCCGCGGCTCTTGTCGAGCTTGGCCTCGATGATGGTTCCCTTGGCCTGTCTGTCGGGGTTGGACTTCAGGTCGAGG
>JAGOFF010000071.1 GCA_017997315.1 Clostridia bacterium | reverse complement strand
GACGAGCAGCATGTCGCCCGTGGACATCGGCACCGCGCCGGGCAGCGCGATCAGCGCCATGCCGGCCCCGACCGCGAGCACGAACGAGAATCCGATCTTGAACCAGATGTACGCCCACAGCGGATACGGCGAGATCCCGATCGACAGGAGCACCTGGTCGTCCCGGTCGTCCAGCAGCGAGAATCCCGCCAGCGCGCCGTACATGAAACCCGCCAGCAGCGCGCACATCACCGCCAGCACCCCGAGCACGTCACCCTCCGCGACCCCGCGGTCGATCAGGATCCGGATGACTCCGCCCATCACCAGCGGCAGGAAGACCATCAGGACGGTCATGCGTTCCCGCAGCACATTGTGGAGTTCGGAAAGGAGCATCGTCCGGAACAGGCCCATGCGTCACACCCCCAGTTCCCGCATCGCGTTGTCCGCAAACCGCGGACGGACCACCCCGAAATACAGCGCGAATCCCAGCGCCGCAAGCCAGCCGTAGCCGACCGCCATCTTCCAGCCGTCCTGCGCCGCCACTCCCGCGCCGATCAGCACCCCCGCGGCCTCGGGCGGAAGCAGGATCATCCAGTCGCCGAAGCGCTCGGACAGCACCCCGAAGTCGACCAGCAGCGCCGGCAGGAAACAGAGGAAGACGTACGCCATGAAATTGACCAGCATGTTGGTGAAGTTGGCCGACCGGTAGGACATCCACAGTCCGATCAGGGTGTGGACCGCGGCGGTCACGACCACCCCGCCCGCCACCAGCGCGTAGTTGTAGGTCACCCCTTTGACAAAGTACAGCGCGGCCGAGATGAACACGACCGTGATGAAGGAGTTGAGCACACCCGAGACCAGCTTGGCGGCGAGGTACTCGTCGATCCGCACCGGTGTGACCAGAATCGAGTGCACCGTATGTTCCTTCTTTTCATAAAACAAGGTCGCACCGGTCATCAGCACCGTCATCATCGTAGTGTCCATGAGAAAAATGACCGGGATGAACGTGCGCAGGAGGTCGCCTTCAATAAACGCGCAGATCCCGATCCACAGCAGCAGTACGACGAAATTCGCGACGAACAGGTTGTACTTGTTGAGCCGCGTCATTTCGCCCCCGATCAGGACGCCCAGCCTACTCCGCATGCAGACGCACCCCCGTCACCTGGATGAAGATGTCCTCCAGCGTGGTCTCTCCGCTGTGGATCGTCTCAATCTCCTTGTCGCGCAGCAGCGCGGCGAACCACTCGGTCCGGATCTCGTCGAACGTGAACTCCTCCGGCACGACCGCCCCGCCCTCGCGGCACTCGATCCGGACGGTCTTTTTGCCGTATTTGATCTTGAGGCTCCGGGGGCTGTCCATCTCGCGGATGCGCCCGTCGACGATGAAAGCCACCCGGTCACAGAGCTCGTCCACATCCCCCATGATGTGGCTGGTGAGGAACACGGTGCCGCCGGCGTCGCGGAACTCCCGCACCATGTCCTTCAGGATGCGCGCGTTGACCGGGTCGAGCCCGTTGGTCGGCTCGTCGAGGAAGAGCACCTTGGGATCGCTCAGCATCGCCCGGACGAAGTTCAGCCGGATCTTCATGCCCTTGGAGTACTCGCCCGCCTTCTTGTCCCGGTCCTCCCACAGCCCGACGCGCCGCATCAGCGGCTCGACGTCGGCGTGCCGCGCGTACAGCCGCTGGAAAAACGCAAGGTTCTCCATCGCGGTGAGTTTGGAAAACGAGATCGGCATCTCGAAGCTCACCCCGATGTCCTGGTAGAAGTCGTCGCCGTACGATGCCAGCGGACGGCCGCGGTAGGTGATCTCCCCTCCGTACCCCCGGAGCAGCCGGATGAGGATTCGCTGCGTCGTGCTCTTGCCCGCGCCGCTCGGGCCGAGGAAACCGAACACCTCGCCCTCCCGGATGTCGAAATCGATCCCGTCGATGGCACGGGTCCCGGACTTGGGGTAGGTGAACGTGAGGTTCCTAACCTGCAGTGTGTCCATTCGCAGCTCCTTTCCTCATGAGATCGATCACGGCAGTGAGTTTTTCCATCAGCGCCTCGTCCGATCCCCCGCTCCGATAGTGGTCTGACAGCAGTTTCATGTTGATCGAGTAGCACACGTCCAACAGAAAGCCCGGATCGAGTTCCGGCCGGATGAGTCCGCGGCGCTGGTCCCGGACGATAAGCGCCTCGATCGCGGCAAGCCCTTCGCGGGACATCGCCTTGAACTTTGCGATAAACTCGCTGTCGTCCAGCTCGAGCAGCATCCCGATCCGGTTGTACACCGGATTCGACCGGGCCCAGTCCAGCGAGATCCGGGCCATGGACAGCATCGTCTCGAAGAAGTCAGCCCCGGGCGGGGGCGCGTCGGCTTCCCGAACGGCCGCGGCCTTCTCCCGGCCGATCTCCCCGATGACATACAGGTACAGGTCTTCCTTGCCCGAAAAATACTGATAGAAGCTGCCGCGCGGAATATCCGCGTCCCGGACGACGCGATTGATCGAGGCGTGCCGGAACGGCTGCTCCGAGAACTCCCGGACCGCAGCGTCGAAAATGCGCCTCTGCTTGTCTTCCGGCAGGTTCCGGAACGTATCCTTGGGCAATGCAGCCACCTCCCTGCCGTAACAATATCACTTTATCTTGACTATGACAACCCTGTCACTTCCTGTTGATCCGATTTCAGCACCATGGAAAAAGCCGCCCTTGCGGACGGCTTCGGCGGCGGGGAAAGCGGGTTTGGGAATCAGGCCGAGGGGATCAGCAGTCCCGAGATGTTGCCGATGAGGGTGCGGCCGAGGGTCTTGTGGTCGGTGATCTTCCACGCGCCGTCCAACCGCTGCATGTCGAGCCGGACCGTATGGGTGATGCGCTGCGCGGCCGTGGAGGCCGCGGCGGTCTGGAGCTCCTCCACCAGGACCTCGGTGATCATCTTGTCCTGCGCCTCGGGCGTGGAACTCATCCCGTCGAACGCCGCGGAGGTCATCATTCCCTCGAGCGAGGTCATGTCCGCGATGGTGATCTCGACCGCGACGACCGCGGTGTCTCCGGTGATCGAGGTTCCTTTGACCTTGTAGGTCATGTCTCCCCAGATCTTGGCGACGGCGTCGTTGAAAAGCTTCAGGTAGGTCTCGTCCTCGGACGGCAGAGCGGACGCGCGGCCGCTCAGGAACAGGTCGCCCTCCACGGTCGGACTGACCAGGTAGGCGTTGCCCGCGGCGATATCCATAGCCTTGACGGTGTCCAGATATGCGGAGACCGCGATCGACGGTCCGGTCTTGCCGAATGAACAACCTGCGGCGCCCAGCAGGACGATCGCGGCAAGCAGGGCCGCGAGGGTGCGCAGCGGGATTCCTTTGCTGGATGAAAAGGGGGTGTGCGGCATGGCGGTGTACCTCCGCCGACATTCTATCACGCCGGACCGGCGCAAACATGGCGGAATTGTGGCGGCGCGGACGCGGGATATCGTGTAATCTGGTATCGGGCCGTCCCGGGAGGCCGAACTACCGACGGAGGTTTCAACGATGGATTCCCTGCGAAGCAAAAAAGGATTCCTGTGCGACATGGACGGCGTCATCTACCACGGCAACCGGCTGCTGCCGGGCGTGGCGGAGTTTGTCGGATGGATGAACGCCGAGGGCAAGAATTTCCTGTTCCTGACCAACAGCTCGGAGCGTTCTCCGCGGGAACTCCGGCAGAAGATGGCCCGGCTGGGGCTGGACATCGGCGAGGAGCACTTCTACACGAGCGCGCTGGCGACCGCGGACTTCGTCGCCAGCCAGAAGCCGGGCGCAAGCGCCTACGTCATCGGGGAGGCGGGACTCCTCAACGCGCTGTACGAGGCCGGGATCACCATGAACGACGTGAATCCGGACTACGTGATCATGGGCGAGACACGGAACTACCATTATGAAAGCATCGTACGCGCGGTCAGCCTCGTACTGGCGGGCGCGAAGCTCATCGGGACCAATCCGGACATCACCGGTCCGGGGGAGAACGGTCTGCTGCCCGCATGCGGGGCGCTCATCTCCCCGATCGAGATCGCGACCGGGCGCAAGGCGTATTTCGTTGGTAAACCGAATCCACTCATGATGCGCACCGGGATCCGGCGGCTGGGCGTCGCTCGGGACGAGGCCGCGATCATCGGGGACCGCATGGACACGGACATCATCTCGGGCATCGAGTCGGAACTCGACACGGTCCTCGTGCTGTCGGGCGTGACGACGCACGCGATGCTGCAGAACTTTCCCTACACCCCGCGGTACATCCTCGAGGGCGTCGGGGCGATCGTCACCGGTGCCTGAGGCGGAGAGGGGGCTGGTCAAGATGGATATCCAGGTCGTCCCGGTCACGCTGGATGAGAAGGAGATCCTGCGGAATCTGTATGAGAAGTACGCCTATGAGTTCTCCCAGTACAACGGTCTCGACGTCAATCCCTTGGGTCTGTACGGTTTCAAGTACCTGGACCATTACTGGACACAGGCGGGATGCTTCCCGTTTTTCATCAAGGTCGATGCCAGGCTGGCCGGCCTGATCCTGGTGAACAATTATCCTGAAGATGCGGATGAGACCGACTACACGATGTCCGAATTTTTTGTCATGCACAAGTACCGGAAGCAGGGTGTCGGCCGATATGCGGCTTCCTTTGTCTTTGACCGGTTCAAGGGCTGCTGGCAGCTCAAGCGGCATCCGAAGAACCTGGCATCCGTCCGTTTTTGGGATTCGGTCGTCACGCAGTACACCCACGGAGACTACCGGATGGTCCGGACCGGCCCCGAGGGGGCCTATGCCGACGGCACACCGGGAGAGGTCCTGCTTTTCCGCACCTAGGCGGAACGGCCTGGAACTCCGTTTTCCGGCAACGGCCGCCAAAAAGGAGGAACCCATGGAAACACGTGAGTTAGGGAAAACCGGGATCCGCGTCACCGCGGCCGGGCTGGGGTGCGGCGGACATTCCCGCATCGGACAGTCCGCGGGCAAAAGCGCTGCGGAAAGCGCCGCCATCGTGAAGCAGGCGCTCGCGGCCGGAGTGGGACTGGTCGACACCGCGGAAGCGTACGGTACGGAGGAGATGGTCGGCGAAGCGCTCTCCCGCACGGACCGGAACGCGGTCGTACTGTCGACCAAGGGAAGCATCCGGACGGACGGACGGCTCAAGGACGCGGCCGCCCTCCGTGCGAGTCTGGAAGCCAGCCTTCGCCGGCTTCGGACCGATCACACGGACATCTACCACCTGCACGGGGTCGCGCCCGACGACTACGGCTACTGCCGGTCGGAACTGGTCCCCGCGATGCAGGCGTGGAAGCGCGAAGGGATCATCCGGTGTATCGGGATCACCGAGGCGTTCGCCTCCGATCCGGGTCACCGCACGCTGTCGCGCGCGGTCGGGGACGACTGCTGGGATGTGATGATGGTCGGGTTCAACCTCGTCAACCAGTCCGCGCGGGAGCGGGTGCTCCG
The DNA here is from genome assembly GCA_017997315.1 of Clostridia bacterium. Classification (GTDB taxonomy): domain Bacteria; phylum Bacillota; class Clostridia; order Saccharofermentanales; family UBA5734; genus JAAYKS01. The sequence goes on along the minus strand of JAGOFF010000071.1, from coordinate 4,923 downwards.
ACGGGCGGCGGAGAAGGGCATCGGAATCCTCGACATGTTCGCGGTCCGGCGCGCGCTCATCTCGCCGCGGATGCTCGCAGGTTATCTGGAGCGTCTTGCGGCGGCCGGCCAGGTCGACGCGGAGCGGTTCGACCTCGACAATCCCCTCGCGGACATGCTGGAACGCGGCGGATATGCGGGCCTCACGGAGCTCGCCTACCGGTTCTGCCTCGCGGAACCCGGGATCTCGACCGTCCTTGTCGGCACCGGCAATCCCGATCATCTGGCGCAGAACCTTGCGGACCTGGCGAAAGGCCCCCTGCCCGGACCGGACCGCGCGCTGCTGATGGAGCTGTTCGCGCGGGTCGATTCAGAGTCGGGCAACTGACCCGGCTGTTCCGCCGCACGCGACGGGCCTTCCACGTGGCCGGTCCCGCGGCGCGCCATGTATAATGGACGGACAAGCCGCAATCCTTTCCTCAGGAGTTCCCATGGATTCAATCAGTCAACAGGACAAATACCGGGAGCTGCGCGGGCGCTGGCCGGTCTTCCACTATCACGGATGGACACTGGAGGAGACCCCGGACCGTACTGTCGTGACCTGGCGGTTTGAGGTCCCCGGACTCGCGGTGTTCGAGCCGACGCTGGAAATTCCCGCCGTATCGGACGGGCGCGGACCGGCGAACGCGCTCGACACCCCGCTCGGGCGGCGCATCCTGTTATCGCTCGGCATGGTCGAGCTCGTCAGCTACTGGAAAGCGGTCTGCAGCCCGACCGTCCTAGTGCATGCCGGATGGCTGTACGCTGGGGACATCGCGTGGTGGAAGACGCTCTACCGGCTCGGACTCGGCGAATTCTTCTACCGCAACGGGATTCCTCCGGATCCGGAGGGTTTCATGGATCTCCGGTGCGACGTGCCGGATCCCGCGGCCGCGCGCGCGGAGGCCGAGGCGGCCGCGGCGGCGTCCCCCGCACTGCCGGGCGGCAACCTTGTCCCGGTCGGGGGCGGCAAGGACTCGGTTGTGACGCTGGAGCTGCTGGCGGACCGTCGGAGCGCCAATGTCCCCTTCTTCATCAATCCCTCCCCCGCCGGACGTGACACCGCGGCGGTCGCGGGGTATCCCGCCGGGCGGACGCTCAGCCTGAAGCGGACACTCCACCCGCGGCTGCTGGAACTCAACCGGCTGGGCTTCCTCAACGGACACACCCCCTTTTCCGCGATCATCGCGTTTTCCGCCTGGCTGTCGGCCTACCGGTTCGGGTACACCCGGATCGTCCTTTCCAACGAAGCGAGCGCGAACGCCGGGAATCTGCCGGACATGGACGTGAACCATCAGTACTCCAAGTCCTACGCGTTTGAAAAATCCTTCATGGCATACGCGCGAAGGAACTTCGGCGGGGACATCCTGTATTTCAGCCTGCTGCGGCCGTTCAATGAACTCCAGATCGCGCGCCGGTTCGCGGCCGCGGATCCCCGCCATCGGGAAGTGTTCCGGTCCTGCAATGCCGGGAGCCGGGAAAACCGTTGGTGCGGCCGCTGCCCCAAGTGCCTGTTTGTCCGCCTGATCCTCGCCCCGTTCCTGCCGCCGGACGAACTCGACCGGCTTCTGGGGGGCGCGCTGCTGGACGATCCCGCCCGGATCGTGGATTTCGAGGGGCTGACCGGCCTCGCGCCGGTCAAGCCGTTCGAATGCGTCGGGGAGGCGGAGGAGGTACGGTGCGCGGTCGAACGGACCATCCTGCGCAATATCCTCGAGGCCCGGGAGCAGCCGCTGCTGCTTCGGCACTATGCCGCGCGCATGCGGGAGATCCGGGGCAAGAAGCCGTCGGAGTCCGCGTTCCCGCCGTCCGACATCGAGGGGATGCTGTCCCGGTTCGATACGGAACACGGGATTCCGGAAGATTTCATGGAGCCGGTGCTCCGGATGAGGGACTATGTTGCCAGCGATCTTGAATGAACTCCGGGACCGGCGCGTCGTGATCGTCGGGTTCGGCCGGGAGGGGCGCTCGACCTGGCGGCTGCTGCGGGAGGCGTTCCCCGGGATGCCGCTCGCGGTCGCTGACCGGAATCCGGTCATGCTTCCCGTCCCGGACCCGGCCACCGCGCTGCTGTGCGGTCCGGACTATCTGGACGCGCTCGACGGATTCGACGTCATGGTGAAATCCCCGGGCGTCCCGCTACTGGGCGTCCCGCTGCCGCCCGGTCTGGCCGTCACGTCCCAGACTGATCTGTTCCTGCGCCATGCGGGCTGCCGGACCATCGGGGTCACCGGCACCAAGGGCAAGTCCACGACCTCGTCCCTGATCCACCGGATCCTCGAGGCGGACGGCCGCCACGCGCTGCTGCTGGGCAACATCGGGGTACCGGTACTCGACCGCGCCGCGGAGCTGCGCCCGGACTCCATCGCGGTGCTGGAGCTGTCCTGCAACCAGCTGCTGCACGCCAAGGGCTCCCCCGACATTGCGGTGATCACCAACCTGTACCCGGAACACCTGGACCACTATGCCTCCTATGACGACTACGCGGAAGCCAAGATGAACATCCTCCGCCACCAGGGGGCGGACGGGATCTGCGTCTTCAACAGCGATCACGAGGAGCTGCGGATGCGCGTCGCGCGGACCGCGTGCGGCCGGCTGGTTCCGGTCTCGCTCGCGGACGCGTCCGCACAGGGTCTGGACAAGCTCGCGGAGCTCAATCCGAACCTCGCGGGACGGCACAATCTGTACGACGCGCTGCTCGCGTCCGCGGCCGCGCGTGCGGCCGGGGCGTCCGGGGAAGCGGTCCGTGCGGGGCTCGCGTCGTTCCCGGGTATTCCGCACCGCATGCAGGACATCGGCACCTGGCGCGGCATCCGGTTCTACGACAACTCCATCGCGACCGTGCCGGTCGCGACGCTGTACGCGCTCGAGACGCTCGCCCCGGTCGACACGGTCATCGTCGGAGGACTGGACCGCGGACTCGACCTGAAGGAATTCACGGACACTCTCGCGGCCTCGGCGGTCCGCACCGTCATCTGCATGCCGGACACCGGCGCAGCGGTCCGGGACCGGTTGGCCGCGGTCGGGGCGCCACAGCTGCGGGTGTGGGCGGACGACATGGATACCGCGGTCCGGCTTTGCTTCGAGCACACCCCGTCCGGCGGTGTCTGCCTGCTCTCGCCCACCGCAAGCAGCTACAACCGGTACAAGAGTTTCGAGGAAAAGGGCGACGAATTCAAACAGTGGGTCCGGAAGTACGGATCCGCCGGAGAAGAGAGAGGGACAGAATGAACGAACAGGACATCCGGATCCTCCGCGGACTCGCTTCGCGCGTGGCGGAGATCGCCGCACTCCCGGTACAGGCCGAAAAGCGGGACATGTGGAAGCGGCTCAACGCGCTCCGCCCGGTCCGCCCGATGGTTCTCATCGACGAAATCCCCTGGCATGAAATGGATGTGGACGGTTTCCTCCAGCCGCAGTGCTCGGACCCGTTCCTGCGCCGGATCGAGGGCGGACTGCGCCGGACCCTGTACCGGTGGGAGCACCTGCGCTGCGACATGGTGGTCGAGCCGTACATCGAGATCCCCCGCGCCATCGGGAGCACCGGGTTCGGCATCGAGAAAAACGAGGACACCGCGGTCACCGACAAGAACAACTGGATCGTCGGGCACCACTACAAGCCGCAGATCGAGGACGAGGACGACCTGGAAAAACTGGTCGTCCCGACGCTGTCCGAGGACAAGCAGGAGAACGCCCGCCATGAAGAGGCCGCACGCGAGGCGCTGGGCGGGATCCTGGACGTCCGAATGACCGGGATGTACGTGTACAGTACGCTGTGGGACACTCTGGTCGAGTGGATCACCCCCGAAGAGGTCCTGATCGGGGTGGCGGAGCGTCCGGAGTTCCTCGAGGCCGCGATGGACAAGTATGTCACCGTGTTCGAGGGCATGATCGACCAGGCCGAACGGATGAACCTGCTCGACGACGCGCTTACGGTGTCGCACTGCTCCTACTCCTATACCTATGAAGACGAGTTCCCGCGCCACCGGCCGGGGGAGAACGTGTCCGCGAAGAACTGCTGGACCGATGCCACCGCGCAGCTGTTCGGGAGCATCAGCGCCGCGGACCACGACCGGCTGGAGTTCCAGTACATCAAACGGATCTGTGCCCGGTTCGGCCGGGTCTACTACGGTTGCTGCGAACCGCTGCACGACCGGATGCACCTCGTACGCAAACTCCCCAACGTCCGCAAGGTGTCCTGCAGCCCCTGGTGCAACATCGACATCGCCGCGGACAACATCCGCGGGGACTTCGTCGCGGTCAACAAACCCAATCCCGCCTGGGTCGCTCAGGAGGGATTCGACACCGACATGATCGGGGCGGACCTCCGGCGCACCCGCGAAGCCTGCGCGCGCAACGGCACCCCGCTGGAATACATCCTCAAGGACATCAGCACCGTCAAGTACAAGCCGCAGCGCATCTGGGAATGGGCGGACATCGCGATGAAAACCGTACTGGACGGCTGAGGCGGATCCATGGAACACCCGGAACTCGTCGAACGCATCCGCGCGCTGCTGCCCAGCCGGACGATCGGGCGGCTGGACCTGCTGCCGGTCTTTGCGGACGCGCCGCTGTTCGACCGGATCGTCCGCACGCTCGCCGCGCCGCACCGGAACGGCGTGGACCTCGTCGCCGCCCCCGAGGCGATCGGGTGGATCCTCGGGACGGCGCTCGCCGGACGTCTGGGCGCGGGTTTCCTGGGAATCCGCAAAGGCGGCCGGCTGCCGTATCCGCAGGACCTGCTCATGGCGGAATCCTTTACGGACTATACCGGACAGGAGAAGACGTTTGAGATTCCGGCCGGGCTGCGGCTGGACGGAAAGCGTGTGCTGGTGGCGGACGAATGGATCGAGACCGGCGCGCAGTTGCAGGCGATGTGCGACCTGCTCGAGCGCACCGGGGCGG